>CAITJF010000001.1 GCA_903892645.1 uncultured Nitrosomonadales bacterium
ATGGGCCTTCCTGCATCACTTTTGCGCGGGTATCCGGTATCTGGCGATTGATCTGGATTATGGCGTCAGGCTGGCGCAGGCGCGCGCCAGCAGCAAGTGGGTCATATCCGCGAGCCTGACGCTAACCGTTTTGATAGGAGTTCGGCTATGGTAGACCGTATTGTTACCGGCGCGCATTACGGGTTGCGTGATTGGCTAATGCAGCGCGTCACGGCTGTGGTGATGGCGCTCTATGCGCTGGCTATGGTGGGCTGGTTGCTGCTGCATCCCGGCCTCAATTACGATATATGGATAGCATTGTTTTCCAGCAGCGTGGTGCGCACGTTCACGCTGCTGTTCTTGCTGGCCGTGTATTGCCATGCGTGGGTCGGGGTGCGCGATATTGTGATGGACTACGTCAAGTCGGCGGGCCTCCGCCTGGTTATTTATGTGGTGGTGGTACTGGCACTGCTGCTGTATGTGATCTGGTCGGTGCAGATTTTGTGGGGCTTCTGAGTTAATAAACGCACTGTTCCGGCCTGCGCCGGAATGGCGGCTAAGGAAAATGTGATGACAGTAGTTAAACGGACATTCGATGTGGTGGTGGTGGGTGCGGGCGGCGCGGGTATGCGCGCTGCCTTGGCGTTGTCGGAGGCGGGGTTGAAGGTGGCGGTATTGTCCAAGGTGTTTCCCACACGTTCCCACACCGTGGCGGCGCAGGGCGGCATTGCGGCGTCATTGGGCAATGTCACCAAGGACAGCTGGCACTGGCACATGTATGACACGGTGAAAGGCTCAGACTACCTCGGCGATCAGGATGCCATTGAATTCATGTGCCGCGCCGCACCGGAAGTGGTGTACGAACTGGAACACTTCGGCATGCCTTTCGACCGTCTGGAAAACGGCAAAATTTACCAGCGCCCGTTCGGCGGCCATATGCAGGAATACGGCAAGAATCCAGTGCAACGCGCCTGTGCCGCTGCCGACCGCACCGGTCATGCCTTGCTGCATACGCTATACCAGCGCAACGTGCAGGCCAACACCAACTTTTTTGTGGAATGGATGGCGCTGGATTTGATCAGAGACGAGGACGGCGATGTGCTCGGCGTGGTGGCAATGGAAATCGAGACCAGCAAGGTGATGATCTTGCAGGCGCGCGCCACGCTGTTCGCCACCGGCGGCGCGGGGCGCATCTTCCAGGCCAGCACCAACGCCTACATCAACACCGGCGACGGCCTTGGCATGGCGGCGCGCGCGGGCATCCCGCTGGAAGACATGGAGTTTTTCCAGTTCCATCCCACCGGCGTGTATGGCGCGGGTGTGCTGATTTCCGAGGGGGTACGCGGCGAGGGCGGCTATCTCATTAACAAGGACGGCGAACGTTTCATGCCGCGTTATGCGCCGAATGCGAAAGACCTGGCCAGCCGCGATGTGGTGTCGCGCGCCATTGCCACGGAGATCAAGGAAGGCCGGGGCTGCGGCAAGCATGGCGACCATATCCTGCTCAAGGTTGATCACATTGGTGAAGACGTCATTCGTCATCGCCTGCCCGGTATTCGGGAAATTGCGCTCAAGTTCGCGCATGTCGATCCGGCCAGGGAACCTATCCCTATTGTGCCCACCGCGCATTACATGATGGGCGGTATTCCCACCAACTACCACGGCCAAGTGGTAGCGCCGTATCACGGAGGGCCTGAGGAGGTGGTGCAGGGTTTTTATGCGGTGGGCGAATGCGCCTGTGTGTCGGTGCATGGCGCAAACCGGCTGGGTTGTAATTCACTGCTCGACCTGGTGGTGTTCGGGCGCGAGGCGGCACGGCAAATCATCGAAGACCTGGAGCATAATCCGCATCCAAAACTCTTTCCACACGGTGCGGCAGACCGTTCTCTGGCACGGCTGGCGCGGCTGGAAACACAGAAGGATGGCGAAAGCGTGGCCGAGGCTGGTGCCGAGATGCGCCGCGTGATGCAGACGCATTGCGGCGTGTTCCGCTTTCCCGACCTGCTCGCCGAAGGCGTGGTGAAAATCCGCGAAGTGGCGGAGCGTGTCAAGAATACTGTAATCAGCGATCAGAGCAAGGTTTTCAATACCGCACGCGTGGAAGCGCTGGAGCTCGATAACCTTATCGAAGTCGCGCAGGCCACCATGATTTCCGCCGCAGCACGCCAGGAAAGCCGTGGCGCTCATGCGCGCAATGATTATCCGCAACGCGATGATGACAACTGGCTGAAGCATTCGCTGTATTTCAGCGAAGGGCAGCATCTGGATTACAAGCCGGTGCGGCTGAAGCCACTCACGGTGGAATCGTTCCCGCTCAAGGCGCGAGTGTATTAAAGAAGGAAGGCTTGGTTTTAAGGTAAAATGCCGCGCGTTTTGAGACAAGCAGGTTAGCGCAAAATTATATGGGTAATCTGGCAGGTAACCAAAAAACGCACCAGTATTGGATAAAACTGTGGTGTGGTTAGTGTGTTGTTTCGCGAGTTCAAGTTTGAAGTGCAACGCCTGACTTGAAGAATACCTGACTGGGTGTTTTGTATTCAAGTCTTTTTCTGGGTCGGTTGTTCAATCTG
>CAITJF010000002.1 GCA_903892645.1 uncultured Nitrosomonadales bacterium
GCCGCTTAGGATGCCGCCCACACCGATGATGGGCAACGCACCTTGCAAGTGTTGATGCAGGGCGCGAATCACGGTGGTGGATTTCTCGCGCACCGGCGCGCCGCTCAGGCCGCCGGTTTCCGTGCCATGCTCCAGATTTTCCACTCCCTCGCGCGACAGCGTGGTGTTGGTGGCAATCACGCCGTCAATGCAATGCTGCATCAGCAGGTGCGCGATTTGTGCGATTTGTTCGCCCTCTAAATCCGGTGCGATTTTCAGTGCGATGGGCACATATTTGCCATGCGTGTCGGCGAGCCTTTGCTGCTCTGCCTTGAGCTGCGCCAGCAGATTATGCAGCGCATCCTCGCCCTGCAACTGGCGCAGATTTCTGGTGTTGGGCGAAGAGATGTTGACCGTGACGTAGCTGGCGTGTGCATACACCTTGCGCAGGCAAATCAGGTAATCGTCTGCCGCGTTTTCGATCGGCGTGTCGGCATTCTTGCCGATGTTGATGCCCAATATGCCGCGATAGCCGGCGCGTTGCACGTTCTCAATCAGCCTGTCCACGCCGTCGTTATTGAATCCCATGCGGTTGATGATGGCGTTTGCCTGCGGCAGGCGGAACAGGCGCGGCTTGGGATTGCCGGGCTGCGGGCGCGGCGTGACGGTGCCGACCTCGATGAAACCGAAGCCCAACCCGGCGAGCGCGTCGATGTAGGCGCCGTTCTTGTCCAGCCCGGCAGCCAGGCCGACCGGGTTGGGGAAAGTCAGTCCCATCACCTTGCGCGCGGCAGTTGCTGGCTGCTTCGCAAACAGCGACGTCAGGCCAAGCCGATGGGCGGCTTGCAGGGCATTCAGCGTGACGTGATGGGCGGTTTCCGGATCGAGGGAAAAAAGCAGGGGGCGGATAATAAACGGGCACATAGGGAGAGAGTTAAGTTAATCGTTATTTTTGCCTGCATCCGGGATGGACAGCGCTTGCCACTCGCCCTGGATGAGACCTTGTAACGGACGGAAGTTGGCTTTGTAAGCCATTTTGCCGCTTTCCTTGATCCAGTAACCAAGATAGAGATATTCCAGTTCCAGTTTGCGGCATAGCTCGATTTGCCACAAGATATTGTAGGTGCCAAAGCTGGCTTGCGCCACATCCGGTTCGTAAAACGTATAGACCGAGGACAGCCCGTCCTCGAGGATATCGATGATGCTTACCATGCGCAGCACACCGTTCTCACGGAACTCCACCAGCATGGAATCCACATGGCTGTGCAGCAGGAAGTTGCGGTATTGCTCCCTGCTGTCGTTCTCCATGCCATTGTCGCGGTGGCGCGCTTTCTGGTAGCGCTGGTACAGGGCGAAGTGTTCTTCGCGATCATCATTCAATGTGTGCAGCGATACCTCCAGGTCGTGATGGCGCTTGGCGGCGCGGCGTTGCACGCGGCTGGGAGCGAACGAGGCCACCTCGACACGCACCGGTACGCAGGCACGGCAGGCGTCGCAACGTGGCCGGTAGGTGAATGTCCCGCTGCGGCGGAAGCCGCGCTGTACCAGCTCAGAATATACCTGTGTGGTAATCAGGAAACTGGGTGTGGCAACCTGCGAGCGCGCCAGTTGACCCGGCAGGTAGCTGCACGGATACGGGGCGGTGAGATAGAACTGTAGCGCCGAAAGCGGGATGTCATGCAGCAGGCTCATGTTCGTCGAAGCACCAGGGCGAGGAAGTGTCCGGATAGTGTATCAATTCTTGCAGGCGTTGAATGAATTCCGTGCGCGGAATTTCGCGTGCGCCGAGCGAGGCAAGATGCGGGGTGTTCATCTGGCAGTCGATCATGCCGAAGTTCCAGCGGCGCAGCTGCGCGGCGAGATGGGCCAGGGCGACCTTGGATGCATTGGCGCTGCAGCTGAACATGGATTCGCCGTAGAACATGCGTCCGATGGCAACGCCGTACAAGCCGCCCACCAATTCCAACTCCAATTCATCGGCGATACTGTGTTGGCTGCCTCGCTCACTCATGGCCGTGCTCCTTGCACTGTCCATGTCGTTCGCTCGTTGCCGCCTTGTCTCGCCTTCGACTTGAAGCTGGAATGATGTTTTGGGCATCCAGACCTCCACCGAATGCGCCGCGCCCATGCGGTGCAATCCGGTATAGGCGGCGATCATTTCCTCGTGTATCCATGTGTGGCCGCCCTGACACGGAGAGGCGGAGCCTTCTGGCGCGGGAAGGGCGGCCGGGCGGCTGCTCCCGCAATCGGCTGGCTCCGCCAGTAACGTGTCGCAACCGCCGCCATGCCCGCCTCGCGGCGCGGCACAGGCACGCATTACCTGCTCGAAGGCGGTATCGGTGCGGATTTCATAGATTTTGCTACGCAAGGTTTTGCGTAGCGAGCGGGAAATCTTGAATTCCTCCGGGAACAGCACCATGCGCGGATCTGGGCTCCACCACAGGAGGGGGTCGTCGGCGTTGAACCAGGGGAAAATGCCGTGGCGGTAGGCATCCAGCAGGCGCGCCGGGGTCAGATCACCGCCCGCCGCGAGCAGGCCGTTGGGTGTGTGCAGTGCTTGTTCTACAGGTGGGAAGGGGGTGTCACCATACAAAAAAGTGATCAAGAAGACTTTCCTCTAAAAACCAAGCTCATAGGTTTTTTCATATATAGCCAAGTGAATTGTTTTGTGGTTATATTGATTATATATTGTGAATGCCAAGCTTGGCGGCAGAGGGATGGGGTATGTTGGGATTGTTTGGCAAGAAATCGGATCACCCGATGGCGTATATCAAGTCGGCGCAGGCGCTGCTGGACGAGATGCCGAAGGGTGATGCGCTGAAAGTGTTGCAGGAATTGACCTCATGGGTCGAGTCCGTGCGCGAGCAGACGGAGTTTCGCCTGGATCACCAGCTTGCGGTGTTGCGCCTGCTCGACGAAACCGCCCGCCCGTTTGAGCGCAAGCTGGTACGCGAATATTTTGCGGCCAGCACCCTGTCAACATTCCAGGAAAATCGCCTGTGGATAGCGCTGAATGAGTTCTTTGGGCAAGTCGCCCATGCTTACTTCAATGTGCTGGTGCGTTACCGCAACGGCGACAAGGGTAGTTCCGCAATCAAGCCGGTGCTGCCGCTCGTTGCCGCACGCGGCATCTGCGCCGTGGCGGGCAAGCTGAAATGCGCGGCGGCGCGCTATGCGCTGGTTGACCCGGCAATATGGGGATGCTTAGCCGAGTTTTACTCGCACGCTGAAACGCAACAGTATCTGGATGAACGGGTTTCGCTGTATTCCGGATTGAGCGCGAATACCTCGGTGCGTTGCGAGTTTGCCGCTGTGCTGATGTGGTACGCATCCTGTGCCAGCACGCTCAGCCGCCTCCACTTGCATCTCGCCGAGCGGTTGGCGTCACATTTGTGCAAGAATTTTACTGTGGGTAAACAGCGTGACCAGGGCAGCATGATCGGTTTTGACTTGCTGCATTTTGCGCCCCCTGTGCGGGTGAATGTGGAAAATACGCTGCAATCAGGACTGCTTTTTATCGGTGTGAATAACGTCCAGCCGCACATCGAAGCACTGCTCAAGACACTGGAAAAGAATATCGTGCCCGAGGAAATCAATCTTGGCGGACCCTGCGAGGCGGATGCAGTGCGTGATGCGGTGCTTCATCTGGCCGAGCGCTGGGCATCTCCGCCACCGATGCGGCGCAATGCGCGGCACAACATCAAGGTGAACCTGAACGTGGCAAACGGATTTTCCAAGGTAATGGAACAGACGGATGTCGGCCTGAATTTTGGCGCTGACACCAGCGTGACATGGAATGTGGAAAATATCAGCACCGGGGGCTTCCATTGTGTTTTGCCCGCGTCGCGCATGGATGGAATGGCGATCGGTTCGCTGATCGGCATTAAACCCGAAAGGATAGACCATTGGGGCGTGGGCATTGTGCGCCGGCTGAGACGCGACCAACAGGACAACTTGCATGTCGGGGTGGAAACGCTTACTAACCAGATGACGGGGGTAGGGCTGCGCGAGCATAGCGCGGATGAGGAGCAGCCGGCCTTGTGGTTGAACAGCCCCGGTGATGATTCGGGCGAGGCAATGCTCCTGATGAGTCACGACACTTTTTCCAGCAGCCGCAGCCTGCATGCGCGGCTAGGCGACAAGAACTACTTGCTGATGCCGCTGGAATTGGTGGAGAAGGGTGCAGATTACGACTTGGCGCGCTACCGCAGGATCGAAGAAGATACCAGTTCGGACGAATCGTATTAGAGGTTTTTAGTCTGTGTTCAATCGGTGTGTAAGCCAAGCCGCAATATCCTGCACCTCTTCCATGCATACCGAATGCGGCATGGCGTATTCATGCCATTCCAGCGGATAACCCAGCCCACTTAATTTTTCCGCCGAGATTTTTCCAAGAGCATAGGGAATGACCGGATCGCTACGCCCATGCGCCATGAAGATAGGCGTGTCTTTTGCACATTCACTTGCCTCATCCGCAAATGTTTCAGCCAGCGGTAGATAAGTCGAAAGGGCGAGGATGCCGCCCAGTCTTTCTGCATGGCGCAGGCCGGTTTGCAACACGACGACACCGCCTTGCGAGAACCCCGCAAGGTAAATATTTGCAGTCGCAATGCCACGCTGTTTCTCCTGCGTAATCAATTTTTCAAGCTCCGCCTGCGAGGCGCGAATACCCGCTGCGTCTTGTTGGGCGTCAATGCCTGAGGCAACGATGTCGTACCACGCGCGCATCACGAACCCGCCGTTGATGGTGACGGGTTGCATCGGCGCATGTGGAAAAATATAGCGCACCGCTACGGGCAGGCCCATCTCTTCCGCGATGGGGACGAAGTCCCCGCCGTCCGCACCCAGTCCATGCAGCCAGATGATGCTGTGCTGCGGGGATTTTCCGGTTTCCAAGGTGATGTGGGGGAGGATGTTACTCATTTGCGTCCGCCTGCGTAAAAGCCTGCTCCGGTAGCATTTCGCGCAGCACCTGAAAAATTTCGCGGTAACTCTTGGGCGGTTTGCCGAGTTCTTTTTCCTTGTGTGCGTTGCGGATCAGCGTGCGCAGCCGCTGCGCATCGGCATCGGGATGGTCGGCGAGCAGTTCGGTAAGTACGCTGTCGCTTTCCAGCAGACGGTCGCGCCAGCGTTCAACACGATGCAGGTAGGCGATGTGCTGGTGTGATTTTCCGCCCCAGACGTCCAGCTTGGCGATGATGGGCGCGGCATCCACATCGCGCATTAGCCTGCCGATGTACTGCATCTGGCGTTTTATCGCGCCGAACTTGGTAATTCGCTTCGCCTCAAGAATGGCGTCCCGCAAGGTTTCCGGGAGATCAACTTCCTTCAGTTGATCTTTGCTCAGGGCGACCAGCTGTTCGCCGATGTCCTGCAAATCGTGCATCTGCTGCTTGATTTTGGTTTTGCTGGGCGGCAAATCCAGTTCTTCTTCATGATCTTCGTGGTGCATGGTAACGAAATAATAAATGGATGTTGTTATGATAGCGCCTTCCAACAAACCGTTTCGCTGAATTTATAGAATATGACTTCCATTTCTTCGCCCGCACCACACTCATTAATCCACACTCAGGACAGGTTTTCCCATTCCGCCGACACCTTGCGCCAGCTTGTGCGCGATATGCTGCAGTATGCAAAACACCAGGGCGCAACCGCCTGTGCGGCGGAAGTATCGGACGGTTTCGGGCAGGCGGTTACGGTACGGCATGGTGAAGTCGAAACCATCGAATACAACCGCGACAAGGGCATCGGCGTCAGCGTGTACCTCGGCCAGAGGCGCGGCAATGCCAACACTTCCGATTTTTCATCGCAGGCGATGCGCGATACGGTGGATGCCGCCCTGAGCATCGCGCGCTATACCGCCATAGATCACTGCGCCGGGTTGCCGGAGCGGGAATTGCTCGCCACCGAGTTTCCCGACCTCGACCTGTACCATCCCTGGCTGCTGGATGTGGAGCAGGCGATCGGGCTGGCCAGGGAATGCGAGCAGGCCGCATTCGCGCGCGACAAGCGCATCAAGAATTCTGAAGGCGCGTCGGTCAGCGTGCATGAGTCGCAGTTCGTGTTCGCCAACAGCCTGGGGTTCATGGGCGGCTTTCCCACCTCGCGCCACAGCATCAGTTGCTCCGTGATTGCCGGGAAAGGCAATGCCATGCAGCGTGATTACTGGTACACCGAGGCGCGCGAGGCGAGCGACATGCTGAAGGTGGAAGAGGTCGGGCGTATCGCGGCGGAACGCGCGGTGCGGCGGCTCAAGACACGCAAGCTCGGCACCATGCAAGTGCCGGTGTTGTTCGAGGCTCCCATTGCATCGAGCCTGCTCGGGCATTTTGTCGGCGCAGTGAGCGGCAGCAGCCTGTACCGCAAGTCATCATTTTTGCTCGACCAGCTTGGCAAGCAAATATTCTCGAAAAACATCCGCATCGACGACATCCCTGACATCCCCAGAGGCTTAGCCAGCGGTGCATTCGATGACGAAGGCGTGAAGACGCAGCGCCGCGCCATCGTCGACAAAGGCGTGCTGCAAGGCTATTTTCTCGGCAGCTATTCCGCGCGCAAACTCGGCATGAGAACCACCGGCAACGCAGGTGGCAACCATAATCTCATCGTGCAGCCGGGCAAGCTGGATTTCGACGGACTGCTGAAAAAAATGGGACGTGGCTTGCTGGTTACTGAACTGTTAGGTCAGGGTGTCAACCACGTCACCGGCGATTATTCCAGAGGGGCAGCAGGCTTCTGGGTGGAGAACGGAGAGATACAGTACCCGGTGGAAGAAATTACCATCGCCGGAAATTTGAAAGATATGTACCGCCACATTGCGGCGGTGGGGAATGATGTGCTGGTGCAGGGGTCAAGGCAGTGCGGTTCTATTTTGATCGAGAGCATGATGGTGGCAGGGCAGTAGGAACAACTAAGCGGGGGGTGGCATTTCTTTGGTTACTTTCTTTGGCCGCA
>CAITJF010000003.1 GCA_903892645.1 uncultured Nitrosomonadales bacterium
CGGCATAACCCATCAATCCTTCTTTTCACCCATCGTCACCAACGCATACAAATCATGCGCAAAGTTATCCAGTTGCGCCAGCCAGAGCCGATTGCGCCGAGTGAACGAGTTATAGGCCAGCACCGCCGGAATCGCCACCGCCAACCCGAGCGCCGTCATGATGAGCGCTTCACCCACGGGTCCGGCCACCTTGTCCAGCGTTCCTTGCCCGCTCATGCCGATTTGCACCAACGCATGATAAATCCCCCACACCGTGCCAAACAAACCGATAAACGGCGCAGCGGAACCCGCCGAGGCCAGCACCGTCAGCCCGTATTCGGTCTTGATCGCTTCCTGGTCTATGCCATTGCGCAACACACGCGTCAGATATTCCGCCGTCCCGCCCGCCACCAATAGTTTTTCCACGCCGCTTTGATGTCCATCGCTGACCGTCAGTGCCTGCCGTGCCAAATCGGAAAAGGCATTGTCGGCACTGGTCTCACTCAGCGTCGCCCGCATCTCCTGCAAGGAAGATGCGCCCCAGAATTTCTTCAAGAAAGCATTCGCCCGCTTGTGCGCGCCCCAATTTGCAACGGCCTTGGTCACCATCAAATACCAGCTTGCAATTGACAGCGCTAACAGCAAAGTAAGCACCACTTTACCCATGGCATCAACTTGCGAAATAAAATGCGCGAAACCCAGACCCTCTTCCATAATCACCTTTCTTCCAAAATAAAACTGAATGGCTGCAAGGCCACGGCGCGAACTGCCGCGCCATTTTGCATGGCTGGTTTGCAGCGCCACGTCTTTACCGCACCCAGCGCAGCAGCATCGAGGCGTTGATAGCCGGAGCTTGTTTTCACCGTCGCATTAGCAACTCGACCGTCTTCCCCCAGCTCCACCCGCAGCACCACCCTACCCTGCTCGTTCATGCGCTTGGCAAACATTGGATAGTCAGGCGGTGAACGCTCAGGACAACTCACCGACAATTCGTTGGACAACATCACCGGCTGTGGCGGCAACAGTGGCAACGGCGATACCACAACTACAGGAGCGGGGGGAGGTACAAATACAACCGGCTCATCGGGCAACACCACCGGTGCTTCGGCTGCCAGATGCAAATGCTCCGGTGGCTCAATCGGCCGAGGTTTAGGCGGCTTGGGCGGCTCAGGTTTGGGCGGCTTGGATTGTTCCGGAGGCGGAGGATTAATGAAATTAACCATCAGGGTAATCGCCTCGTCCGGTGTAGGAATAATGCGATAACTCCACAGCCCATACAACGCCGCACCATGCAGCACCAACACGAACAGCAGGCCAACCAGTTTCTCGCCTTCTATACGAGGTAGAAATTCAAGCATTCATTATCCTAGTTGACCTGCCGTATCGTTGGATATAACCACTCTCAAGCTTATAGCCTAACATTTTTCATTACAGCCCCATCAGTAGTCCCACTTCAAGTTGGCAAACACGGTCCGTTGTGGGTACGGATGAGGAGAGATGTAGGCCTTGTAGTTACCGATATTATCCACGCCGAGAGCAGCGCTCCACTGTTTCGCGAACTTGTAAACGACTTTGGCATCAGCCACCAAGAACGAGCTGGCTCCTCCGTAGGTATTGGGATTAATGTCACTGTTATCCAAGGCATTATACTGGCGGCCGCTGTAACGGAGTGCCATGCTGTAGGAGAGGCGATCGGATGGATGGTAGACACCCACAAGCGTTGCCCGCCAGTCCGGGATACGCGGCTGATTCATGCCGGTGTAGGCCGGGTGCTGGTTATCCTGCAGAACCGTCGAGTTGGCATAAGTGACACTACCGGAAAGATCGAAGCCGCGAATCCACAGGTCACTAAGCTGCAGTGCGGTTTCGATCCCGCGCGTGCGGATTTTGTCGATATTCTGGATACTCGTTATGTTAGGTGCGACCGTCGTATCCGTCTGCGAGTAAAGCGCATCGCGCTTATCCTCCTGAAACAGCGAAATGCGCCACAGCCCATTTTCCAATGCTCGCTCCGCCGTGAATTCCCCGGAAACAACCTGTTCCGGTTTCAGATTAGGATCGTTCATCTTTACACCTCCAGGCCCGGTGAAGGTCTGGAACATCTCGTTGACCGTCGGATAGCGAACGGCCTTGCCCAGCGATCCGCGTAACGCCCAGTCCGTCGATGCCTGAAAGGAGAGCGAAACCTTGGGCGAAAAATCCGTTTCCATGCGGCTGAGATAAGTTAAATTCTTCGGGTTCGGTGCAACGTTGGCGGAGTTGTAGTTACTCCCATCAAATGCTTTCCATTGTTCCAGCCGTCCACCAGCAACCACTTTCCAGCCGGGAGCAAAGCGCAAGGCATCCTGAAGGTACAACGCCTGAGTCTCTGTCTTCCCCAGCGAGTTAGTGCTTAAAGCCCCCGCACCACCGGTTAGCCAATCTGTAGCGACGGTATAGGTCGCGGAGTTCAGCGCATAACGATCAGTGTGATAACCAAAGCTCACCTGATGCTTGCTCTTCAGGTCGCCATCGGGACGCCATTCGCCGCGCAGATCAATATCCTGCCAGCCCGTCCCGTCCGCGAAGGTAATCTGGCCACCCTGACGGATAGCCCCAGTGCCTAAATCCACCCCGTTGTTTGCGGTGTAGTTTGCTGTGCGGGAAATATCCTTATTTTGGTTGAAGACGCTGGCGGCAATCTCCCAGTCCCATACCCCTCGGGTATTGGATTTAACCGAGAGTCCATGCATCCAATGCTCGCTTTCGGCATGGCCAGGACTCAGGCTAGCCGTTTTGTAATTAACACCGCCGATTTTGACGTTTCCATTATAAACCGTGTTCCCGGCTGCATCCCTCAGGTAGCTGTCGACACTGGTATCGGAGTTGATTTGCCAGACACCCAGAGTATAGGTGGCGCGAACCGTCGGGGAAAAATCATAAGCCAGCTTGATCTTGCCGTTGTCTTGCACGGCGTGGTCAATACTGTAGCCGCCGGTAATGATCCGCGCCTTTCCAGCTTGATCGGTGTCATTATACTGACCGGTGACGGTCGTGGTGCCGGCCCCCCCGGCGGTGGTAGTACCGAAACTCATCGGGTGTCCATGTGAATCCAGGCGATCAAGGCTTGCCCAAAGCGACCAGTCGCCAAACTTGTCCCCGACAGACGCGCTGCCATGCGCACCGTTATTAATCTCGTTCGTGCCGTACAGCTTGAAGCGTTCCTGGAAGGCATCCAGCTTCACGTGAGCTTCCAGCTTCTCCGGTGTCCGGGTTGTCATCTGCACCACGCCGCCCATCGAATTGCCGGGATAAAGGGCAGAGAATGGGCCGTAGATGATATCAATCCGCTCAATCTCCTCCGGCGACACCATGCCCCAACGTGGCGGGTAGCTATAGCTATTGCCGAGGAAATTCGAAAGCAGGATGTTGTCCGCATAGACAATTGATTGCGCGCTGGAAATGGTACCGGTTGTCCGCGTCGAAACGATACCGTTACGATCGCCAATGCCGCGCTCACGAACCACGATGCTCGGCATGTATTTGATCGCCTCGGACGAGGTCACCGCATTGATACTCTCGGTGATCTGCTTGGCCGTCACCCCCTCGGCCGTTGCCGGCAAATTGGCCGGAACAGCCGGTTTAGATGCCTTGATGGCTATCTCACCCAATTGCTGCTCGCCTTCTGAATCGGCCGCAAACGCTGCATTTGTAACGCTCATATAAATACAACTCAATGCAAAATATTTTGCGCCGATAGCTAACTGCTTTTTCATTTTTTACCCCCCCCGAGAACATTATTAATTTTGTAAATCAGGCGGGATAGTACAGTTAACCAAGCTTTCCAGGAATGCGACATATTGTCGCACCCAAAAAACAAATCGCCCCGCATGGTTACCATGCGGGGCAATCAACAACAATGGCGGGACGACTGCCCCGACAGGCTTAGCGTCAAGCCGCTATTTTTTTGCACTCGTTAAAACAGACGACGCAGGACTCCGCCGTTTCCTTGCAAATTTCTTCCTCTTTCTCGAACTTGCGACACTCTTTCTCGCAATCCTTGCAAATATCCATCACCACCTTTGCCATTTTGGGGAGGTTCGGCGAATTGTAGATAGCAAGCTGCTCAATCGCGGTACATGCGGCAACCATGTCACTGACACGCATGGCGCATATAGCCATCTCCTTGTTTTCGCCTTGGCTAAACATCTCAAGTCCATGGCTAAGGCATGCATGACCCTTTTTCACACTGTCGGCTGCAGCATCAATCAGGCTCTGGTTCTTCTTGCCCGATCCATGCGTGTGCTGATGACCAGCGTGTTGTTGCTTGGCATCTTCTGCGGCAAATACCGCATTCCCGGCAGCGGCAAGTATCAGGCCTCCGGCTGCTCCTTTAAGCATTTCTCTTCTGTCCATGATTAATCTCCCAAAAAAAGTTGGTGAACGTGGGCTGGTAAAACGGACATAAGCACGCTGCCACAAAAACTCAAAGCGTGCGTTGCCTTTGCAAGTGTAACCCACGCAGCACGGCGAATGTGCGACATATTGTCGCACCCTGTTTGAATCAGGGTTTGTGGTGGGTTAGTGAAGGTATCGCCCTGTACTTTTTTACAGGTCACGGATTCAAAAAAACCGCCGGTTTTATCCGGCGGTTTTTTGTCTCCATTGCAACTTTAGAACTTCAAAGTCGCGGCGGCATAAACCGAACGCCCCATGCCGGGAACGGGAATGCCCCAAGGCATGTTGGCGGTATTGATCGCCATGGTTGTCCCCTGCCCAACGTAAGCGCCGCCGAGCGGCATGGCATAAAGCTTATCAAACAGGTTCTCGACGCCGAAATCGACGCGCACCTGCTTCCAGGAATGGCTCGCCCGCAAATTGACGAGACCGTAGCCCGGTGTCCTGATTTCGTTGCGCACATCGGAAAGCTTGTCTTTGGTCATTGCGGCCACGAATTCGATGCCGTTATCCCAGCCCCCGAGTTTCTGCGTAAGCGTAAGCTTGGCGCTGAGCGGCATGATATTGTAGAGGTCATCACCCGTGTCGCGGTTCTTGCCATTGGTGTAGGTGAGCAAGCCCTTGAGACCGAGTTCGCCCACGCCGGTCTTGGCCAGTGGCATGTGGCCTGAGAGATCAAGGCCATAGAGCCGTGCCGACTGGTTGGTGTATTTGAGTACGGTGAATTGGCTCGTCTGTAACGGAGTGCGCACAGCGTTGGTCGTACCATTCCATTGCACGGCATCAATGTAGTCGGTGACCTGTGTGTAATAGGGTGTGGCCTTGAATTCCCAATCCCGGTCGGTCGCATGCCAATCGAATGTAGCAGAGAGTGTATGCGCCTTTTCCGGTTTCAGGTTAATGTCGCCGATATAGCCGTTGCCGTCGCCGACAAAGTTGTTCATGATCGTCATCATGTTCGCGGTAGACCATGAGTAACGTTCATAAAGGTTTGGTGAGCGTACCTTACGGGCAAAACCGAATTCGATGTCGTTGTTGGGGTTTGCCGTGTGACGCGCCAGTGCGGTCATGTCCCAGTTATTGTCGGTTTTATCGCGGCTGGCGTTATTGAAACTGACGGCATCTCTAGTCTGGTTCATCATTCCACCCGCTCCCACCGTCGGGAAAGTGGCCAAGTTGTAGCCGTGAACCTGGCCGGCATTCGTGTTCACCCGCTCATAGCGCAGACCAAGCAACGTCATCCACTGCGGATTCAGGTTCTTTTCCCATTCGCCGAACAGCGCCGTGCGGTCGCGCTTGCCGTTGTTGATGTTCCAGAAAGCGTTTGGTCCCATTCCAGCAGCGCCTACCACGGCCGGCCACCAGTCATCGAGCCGATAATTCTGGAATTCGCCGCCGACGCGCAGGAGATCCTGCTCAGTCAGGACGATGCTGGCCTTGACGGTGGCACCCGTCGTCTTGCCTTGGGTATTCATCGGCATGCCCTGGGTCGAATTGCCGGCGGTATATAAGAACTGTTTGTCGGGTCCGAATTCCATGAAGTGGTCGACCTTCTCGTGATATGCCCGCGCTTCCAGCGCACCCCAATCCAGCTGGCCGAGATAGCGCAGATTGAAGCTATGCTGGGTATTGCCCATCATGTCCATGCGCTGGTTCGGGTAAAGCTCATAGGGGATGTCCTGCAAGCCCAGTTTGGCTTCGACGATGTGATTACCGCCTTTCATCGCGAAACCCAAGGTGTGATTCCGGGTCTTGTAAGCCGTTGAACCGACTTCATCGAGCGGCAGGGTGTGTCCGGTAACGCCGGTATCCGTTCTCGTCTTGAAATTACCACCCGCCTTGTAGTTGCCGGATTCCGCAGTCGCGCCGGAATAAGTCAGATTGAAAGACTCGGTGGCATAAGTGGCGGAGAGATTGCCGCCTTTTGCATTACCGTTGCTGCGGTAGAAAGCGCCGACCTCACCCTTGGTGAGATTGCCCTGGCCGGGAACGGCGAACACCGGTACAGGTGAATCGACGACGATGGAACCGCCGATGCTGTCGCCACCGACACTCACCGGCGTAATGCCGGAATATACCTTGACGCTGCCAACGTTGGTTGGGTCAATAGAGGAAAGAGGCGAATTCATGTGGTTCGGGCAGGAGGCAATGAAGTCCATGCCATCGACCTTGACGCGCACACGGTCGTCCGCCAGGCCGTGAATCACGGGCAGGCTGGAAACACCGCCGGCGCCATAAAGGCTGACCCCAGGCTGGTCCTCAAGCAGTTTTGCCGTATCACTGGTGGAGGCGCGCAGATGGGTAACATTGTCTCCACCCAGCGCCGAATCGCTCAAGGCGGGCAGGGGTTTGATTTTTTCTCCAATTACCTTAACCTCTGGCAAGGTTGTCTCGGTTGCTTCAGCCGCAAACGCACTTGGCGTAAATGCCAGCGCGACACAAATAGCTATACGTTTTAATTGCATTACCACTTCTCCATTAAAATAAAAATTGCGCGGCAATTATCAATGCGATTTGTTTATCTGGGAATGCGACAAATTGTCACACCCTGTGGTGCGGATTTCTTGGTGGGCAATACCTGCTTTTAGATCACCCTCTCGTGTTTGAGATCAAGTTCGAGTTTTTTGGATAGTGCAGCAACCAGAGTGCGACTGACGTCCCCTCTGCTGCTCATGGTCAGCCCGCGGAGATTCCGGCGGTAATTGAGCACACCGGCTACGAGGCCGGTTATCCTCATTAGCCCTGGGCTGTTCGCCCCCTTTGACACGAAGCAGTCCACCCGAATACCGGCATTGGATCGTGGCGTATGCCGCTGAACGGTGAACAGGGTATGATCCAGCGAAAGGGCAGTACGCAGTAATTTCAGTTCGTTAGTGGTTGTCATGGTGCGCCTGCTACCTTAAGAAATGGTTATTTCTGATTTAGATTTATTGCCACCTTTTGCCTTCTCAGCTTTCTTTGTTTCTCCGGAACCTGCGGCAGCACCTTCATTTGCGCACCCTTTACGGCCAGCACAAAATGCTCCCGACAGCGACTTGAACAACTTGTTTTCTTTTAGCTTGGCAAACATATCTTCACCTCTGGTTGCTGTAGTCAAAATTGACCGCACGAATTTTAGGGAAGGAATTTTTACTTGGGAATGTGACATATTGCCGCGCGACAATTTGCCGCACCCATAGTGCGGCAGATTGCGGCGTAGGCTAACCTTCAGGTTACGCCGGAGCCACAATTTGTTGCACCTTATTGAATATGGCATTCGCAGCTAATCCTCCAGCTCTGTCAGCTCCGTCCGTTATAATGGCGCGCAATTCATTACCTATCGCCATTGATGTCCGCCATCCGTCTGTTACCCGACCTGCTCATCAACCAGATCGCCGCCGGCGAGGTAATCGAACGCCCCGCTTCCGCACTCAAGGAGTTGATGGAGAACAGCTTGGACGCGGGGGCAACCGAGATCGCGGTACAACTGGAGGGCGGCGGTATCAAGCTGCTGCGTGTGCGCGACAACGGCGGCGGTATCGCGCCGGATGAGTTGCCGTTCGCACTGATGCGCCACGCCACCAGCAAGATTTCTTCGCTGGATGATTTGCAGCGCGTCGGCAGCATGGGGTTTCGCGGTGAGGCGCTGGCGAGCATGACGGCGGTGGCTCAGGTAACGCTTACCAGCCGCACTTCAGAATCTGCCCATGCCTGGCAAATTCAGGCCGTTGATGGCACGCAAAGCGACCCTGCGCCCGCCGCCCACGCGCATGGCACCAGCATGGAGCTGCGCGAGCTGTATTTCAACACCCCGGCACGGCGCAAGTTCCTCAAGTCCGAAGCCACCGAATTCGCCTATTGCGAGGAAGCCTTCAAGCGCATCGCGCTGTCGCGCCCGGATGTCGCGTTCTCGCTGCAACACAACAACCGCATGGCATGGCAACTGCCCGCCCACTCCCTGCAACAGCGCATCGCCGCCCTGCTCGGCAATGAGTTCGGCCAGGCTGCGGTAGCGGTGGTGCGCAATGCCGCAAATTTGTCATTGCAAGGATTGGCCGCGCTGCCCGCCTACTCGCGCGCGACGCGCGACGCGCAGTATTTTTTCGTCAATGGCCGCTTCGTGCGCGACAAGGTGCTGGCGCACGCGCTGCGCCAGGCCTACCAGGATATCCTGCACCATCAGCGCCATCCGGCCTTCGTGCTGTTCCTCAGCATACCGCCGGAGCAGGTGGACGTAAACGTGCATCCGGCCAAGAGCGAGGTGCGTTTCCGCGAGAGCCAAGCCATTCATCAATTCGTGTTCCATACCTTGCAGCAGACGCTGGGTGCGTCTGTAGCAGAAAGCGATGAAACCGATTTGTCATTCCGGCGAAGGCCGGAACCCAGCGCTTTTAATCAACTGGATTTCGGCCTTCGCGGGAATGACGGCGCTCCTCGCTTCCAGCAACAAAACATGCCGCTGGGCATCGCACAACAGGAATCGACCTACCGTTTGTGGGAAGCCTTTTCGGAAGGCATCAATAGAGAACCAGAAATCAGAAATCAGGAAACAGAAAGCGAACAACCCGAAACGGTCTCTGGCATTCCCCCGCTCGGCTACGCTTTAGCCCAGCTCTCCGGCATCTACATTCTCGCGCAGAACGAGCAAGGCTTGATCGTGGTGGACATGCATGCCGCGCACGAACGCATCGTGTACGAAAAACTCAAGACCGCATTCGATGCGCAGCGCATTCCCACCCAGCCGCTGCTGATTCCGGTGAGCTTCGCCGCCGATGTGCTGGATATCGCCACGGCAGAAGATGAACATGCCGCACTGGCGCAACTCGGCTTCGACATCGCCCCGCTCTCGCCCACCACGCTCGCGGTGCGCGCCATGCCCGCCCTGCTCAAGCAGGCGCACGCCGAGGCCGCCGCGCGCGACGCGCTGCACGAACTGCGCGAGTTCGGCGCCACGCGCGCGCTGACCGAACGGCGCAATGAACTGCTCGCCACACTGGCCTGTCATGCCGCCGTGCGCGCCAACCAGCAACTCACGCTGGCCGAAATGAACGGTATCCTGCGCGAGATGGAATGCACCGAGCGCTCCGGCCAATGCAACCACGGGCGCCCGACGTGGTTTCAAATCACGCTGGACAAGTTGGACGCGATGTTCATGCGTGGGAAATGAAATTCAAATCTCGTCATTCCCGCGCAGGCGGGAATCCA
>CAITJF010000004.1 GCA_903892645.1 uncultured Nitrosomonadales bacterium
ATCACCGGCGCTTTGCCAGCCATTCCTTTGCCATTAATTTTGCTTTTTCGATTTGCTCGCCGCTCATCATGGCTTCGACCTCTTCCATGTCGTCCTGAGCTATTTCAAAGCCGGTCGCTACAGCCAGATTGAACCACTTGTATGCTTGCACCAAATCCATCTGCAGTGCACCTTGCCCCTTTTTGTACAGTCCGCCAAGGATGTACTGCGCCTCTGCATGCCCCTGTTCAGCCGCTTTGTGGTACCACGACACGGCTTTCTTGCCATCCTGCGGAACCCCGATTCCATTCTCGTACATCATCCCAAGAGACGCCTGCGCACCCGCATCCCCCCGCTCAGCTGCCTTGCGGTACCACGACGCGGCTTCCTTGTTATCCTGCGGAACCCCTTTCCCACTGTTGTATATCTCCCCGAGGAGTGCTTGCGCTTTCGCATCCCCGTTATCCGCAAGCGGCCTTAACTCTTTTAGTGCTGCAGGGTAATTGCTTTTTTGGTAAGCAGTGATTCCATCTTGCAAACCGGCCTGCACTCCTGCACTGCCTGCAATAAAAACCATTGCCAGAGCCAGTTTGAAAGGAGTTCTCATTACTGTGTTGCTCATAAATTCACCTTCTAGATAAACTTTGCCGATTCAGCCGGAAAGTGCCGCTTTTGGGCAGGTCATTTGTGCTTTTCTGCCCATTCCCGTGCCAGTCCCTGCGCTTCCTCAATCTGCTGAGGGGTCATGTCCGCTTCAATCAATTTTCTGTTATTTGCGGCCTCTTCACCCACAGCAGTCTCCGCCAGGCTGAACCACTTGTACGCTTGCACCAGATCCTGCGGAACCCCTTGCCCGTTGGCGTATATCACCCCAAGGTTGAACTGCGCCGGCGCATTATCCTGTTCAGCCGCTTTGCGGTACCACGATGCAGCTTCCTTTTCATCCTGTGGCACACCTTGCCCATAGGCGTACATCACCCCAAGGTTGCTCTGCGCATTCGCAACTCCCTGTTCAGCCGCCTTGCGATACCACTCCACAGCTTTTTTGTAGTCCTGCGGCACACCTTGCCCGTTGTTGTACATTGCCCCAAGAGATGTTTGTGCATCCGCATCCCCGTGTGTGGCCGCCTTGCGATACCATTCCATCGCTTTTTTGTAGTTCTGTGGCACACCCTGTCCATTGGCGTACATAAACCCAAGGGTGCTTTGTGCCAGCGCATTGCCCTTGGCGGCAAGTGGCTTGAATTCTTTTAACGCGACAGGGTAGTTGCCTTTCCCGTAGGCGTCGATCCCTTCCTGCAAACCGGCTTGCGCTCCTGCGCCAACTATAAGGAAGAACACTGCGAAAATCAGGCTGAAAAAAGTTCTTGTCATTGCCTTGCTCATGGTTTGTTTTTAAGCTGGGCCTCGAATCCGAAGCCCGGTTTTGGTACATTATTGAAGATAATTACGCCTTCGAGGTTACCGCGGTTACAGCAGGCGAAATTATACGGCATGACATGAAAAAAATCAGATCAATAATCAGGATGATCTGAGTTCACCAGCCGGTTTTACGCCAGCCGGCAACAATCTGCGGCATAATCAAGCTAACTTATCTGCCCTCTAAAGGCGACTTCGCTCAGAGATGGTAATGCAACAATGATATTGACCCCACTGCTAGAGGCGCGGCATCAGCCGTCTGGATTGAACACCCGCTTTAATGGCGGTCAATTGGCGTTTGCGGATTATGTGGCACGCACTCGAGACATGCTTGGCAAAGCACGCTCCAGATTGGGTGCTGCCGATCTGGAAAAAATAGTCGACGGCAACGCGCCGTTTGAATTGAGGCCTATCGCCGGTGGCTCGGCTGGGCAACACAAAACCTATCGTCGCGGCGTGCTGCTCACGCATGGCCTGACCGACTCCCCTTATTTCATGCGTCACTTGGCTGTGTTTTTTCAGGAAAACGGCTTTCGTGTCATGGCCATATTATTGCCCGGCCATGGCACCCAGCCCGGAGATTTGCTCGATGTCGCATGGCAGGAATGGGCCAAGGCCGTAGCCTATGGCACTGACAGGCTTGCAGAAGAAGTTGATGAAGTTTATCTGGCCGGTCTCTCCGCCGGAGGTGCGCTGAGTATTTACCAGAGCCAGCGCGATGACCGTGTACAAGGTCTGTTTCTGTTTTCCCCCGCACTTAAAATATCGCCACGGGCGGAGCGGGCAAACTTGCACAAGTTTTATAGCTGGATGATCCCGTCAGCGAAGTGGGTAAACATCATGCCCGATCGAGACATCTACAAATATGAATCATTCCCCAAAAATGCCGCTGCCCAAATGTACGCATTGACGCAGGAATCCAGCAAGCAGTTGCTGCTGCATAAACTGAACATTCCGGTGTTTGCCGCGGCAAGTGCCGACGATACAACTGTTGAATCCTCTGCAACCTTGGATTTCATGATGCGTGTGCTGCATCCATCCAGCAAGCTGGTGCTCTACACCACCGATGAGGGAAAGCATGCAAAAGGTTTCCCGCCAGAGAAACTGGAGCTGGTGAATAGTGTGCTGCCCAGGCAGAAAATATTAAGCTCCGCGCATACGGCCATTGTGCTGCCTCCGGACGATATGCACTATGGCGCAAAGGGAGAGTATTCCAATTGTGTGCATTACTATCCGGGTGACATGGAGAAATACGCTGCTTGCGTCAAGCATCCAGAACAAGCTTTGCAAGGCGAGATAACCGAGCAAAACCTCAAAGCCGGCATTCTACGCCGCTTGATGTATAACCCGAATTTTGCGGCGCTGAAAGTTTCCATGCGGCGATTTATTGATAATCTGCCATGACTAAATCCCTGATCTTTGCCCACCGTGGCGCCAACAGGGAGGCGGCGGAAAACACCTGCTCCGCTTTCGACAAGGCGCTGGAATACGCCATCGACGGCATGGAAACGGACGTGCAGCTCAGCCGCGATGAGGTGGCCGTGCTCTGGCACGACCGGTTTCTAAACAAGGTCGGTTTGCCTGACAGGCACATTGATGATTTCGATTATGCCCAGTTGCGGGCGATGAATTTCGCCGCGCATTTTTCTTCGGGAGCAAAACCGGAAGGCATCATGACCCTGCAGGCGTTTCTGGATGCCTATCGCAAGCGCTGCCGTTTACTGCTCGAAATCAAAAATCGCGCATGGGAATCATCTTCTCGCCATGAAATAAAAGTGCGGCAAACTTTGGAGATGATCGGAGCGGTGCATGGTGATGCCATCATGGTTTCCTCATTCAATCTTGCCAGCCTGGTTTATGCTCATCAGTGCGCGCCTAAGTTTCCGCTGATTTACAACCTTGAACCCGAGCAGACGTTAGAGGATGTGCAGCGTGTTCTAGCCAAGCAATCTTTCCTGCATGGGCTGTGTCTGCCCATAGAGTCTCTTGATGATGCGATAGTCAGGCTGCTGCGCAGTCACGACAAATGCATAGCGGTTTATACCTGCAATAGCGACGCTGAAATAAATAAGGCGCTGAAATTTGGAGTGGATATTCTCATCAGCGATCTTCCGCAAAAGGCCTTGCTGATGAGGGATAAATGAAACGCGATTTCTCATTACTGGCAGGCCGCCAATTCGATCTATTGGTCTGCGGCGGCGGTATCTATGGGGCGTGGACCGCTTATGACGCGGCCTTGCGCGGATTGAGCGTCGCCATCGTGGAGCAGGGCGACTGGGCCAGTGCAACCTCATCCGCATCCAGCAAATTGATCCATGGTGGCCTGCGCTATCTGGAGTCACTCGATTTCAAGCTGGTCAAAAAGGCGCTGGCGGAACGGCAGATGCTGCTGGCAATGGCGCCGCATCGCGTCTGGCCGTTGCGCTTCGGCGTGCCGGTCTATGCGGACAGCCGCATCGGCACACTTCAGTTGCGGGCAGGTTTATCCATGTACGACCTTCTTGCGAATAATCCAGGCCCGGATATGGCCCACCATCACTTCGACCAGAAATCCTTTGCCGCACGCTTTCCTTTTCTCGGCAGCGCTGGCCTGAAAGGCGGTTTTACCTATGGCGATGCGCAGACCGACGATGCGCGGCTGGTGCTGGAATTGATCTCGGGCGCGATGCATGCCGGGGCGGTGTGCGTGAATTATTGCAAGCTGATCGGGTTAATAGAAACAGATGGGCGAGTGAGCGGTGCAACGGTTCAGGATCAGCTCAGCCACGCCAGCACAGAAATTTCCGCGAGGCAAATCGTCAACGCCACCGGTCAATGGACGGCGGCATCGGAGCAGGGGCGCGGCTGGTGCCGGTTGGATAAGGGTACGCATCTGGTCATGCCTGCGCTGCTGACTGACGAGGCCTTGCTGCTGACCGCCAAGTCCGACGGCCGGGTGTTTTTCATGATTCCCTGGTACGGCATGACGCTGGTTGGCACCACCGATGCGGATTACCGCGGCGACCTTGACCATGTCGTGGTCGAGCAGAAAGAGGTTGCCTACCTGCTGGCCGAAGCCAACCATTACCTCAAGACTGCGTGGACGGAAAAAGATGTGGTCGGCAGTTTCGCCGGTTTGCGCGTGATGAAGCGCAGCGGCGAAGCATCACCTGCAGCCGTCAGCCGCGACTGGGAACTGAAAACCGCAAGCAACGGGGTGCATTACTCCATCGGCGGCAAGCTCACCTCGGCACGGGAAGATGCAGCATGCATTATTGATACTGTGTGTGCGCAGCTCGGGGTCAATGCATCTTGCCCGACCAAAGGGAGAAAATTTCCCTGGATGCCGGAGGCAAATTATTCTGTCTGGCTGGCTGCCGCAGCCATTCGTGCAGACGAGCTCGGTATTGACCCGGAAAGCGTCAAGTGGCTGATCCGGCGGCATGGCAAACGGGTCGGCGAAATTCTCTGCCACATTGAAAATAACCGCAGCCTGGCTGAACGCATCCTGCCAGCGCTGCCATTCATTCATGCCGATTTGCTGTTTTGCGCCCGCAACGAAATGGCCATGCATCTGGACGACCTGCTGCGCCGCCGCATGCCGTTGCTGATACTGGCGAAGCTGGGTGACGGCACGCTGCGCCGCCTCGCCGAAACTGTTGCCCCTGCGATGGGCTGGAACGAGGCTGCGGTAAATCGGGAAATCGAAGCCTGCCGCCAGCAATGACCGCATCCGGAATTTCCGCCATCGCGCTTGACCTCGGCACCACGTCAATCAAGGCCGGATTGCTGGATATGGACGGCGTGCTCGGCAACATCGTCGCAGAACCCACCCCGAAAATCACCGTCACTGGCGGGCATTATGAAAGCGATGCGCTGGCCTACGCAGCGGCTGCAGAACAAGTGCTTGATGAGTGCATCACACAAGCAGATGGTTGCAAGATTTTGGGTCTTTGCAGCCAACGCTCGTCATTCCTGATCTGGGAACGTACCACAGGCCAGCCGCTTACCCCACTCATTTCATGGCAGGACAATCGCGGCGCGGCGAGCTGCGAAGCGTTGCGTGTGCATGAGAATTTAATCCGCGATCTCACCGGTTTGCCGCTGACGCCATATTATTTCGCGCCCAAGCTGCGCACCATATTGCGGAACAATCCCGAGTGGCTGGCGCGTTTGGAGCGGGGCGAATTGCTGGCCGGCACGCTGGATGCTTTCCTGATCTGGCGCTGGAGTGGCGGTAAACATTTCATGACCGACGCATCCATGGCCGCGCGCACCCTGCTGATGGATATCCGGCAGCAACAATGGTCGCCGCAACTGTGCGGGCTCTTCGGCATTCCATTAAGCATACTGCCTGAAATCAAACCTTCGGCAGGATTGCATCTGCAACTTGATAACGGCCTGATCCTGCAGGCCAGCGTCGGCGACCAGTCCGCCGCACTCATCGCCAGCGTCAGCGAAGAACGGGCGGAGGCTTTGGTCAATCTCGGCACAGGTTGTTTTGTCGTGCGCTATCTGCCAGATCAGAAAATTGCGTCAGATGGCTATCTGCGAACGCTTGTGTATCAGGACAGCACGCAGCATGCTCACTTCGCCATCGAAGGCACGCTCAATTCCATCGCTGCCGCGCTCGCCTCTTACCCGGTGGGTGAATGCCGGATAGAGGATTTATTTTCAGGCGATATTTTTTGTATTGCTGAACCCAGCGGCCTCGGTGCTCCTTACTTTCGTAATGATCTCGGCATCCGGTTTTCCCGGCCGGTCGAGCACCTGACGCAACAGCGCATAGCAGCCCTGTTGCTGGAAGCCGTCATTTTTCGTGTGGCACGGATACTGGAAGATTTTCATCGCGAGTCCGCTATTGAGCGCGTTTATCTCTCGGGTGGATTATCCGAACTAACTTGCTTGCAACAGGGAATTGCCCGGTGCGTGCCATTTGATGTTTATCGCCTGCCGCAGGCCGAGTCCAGCCTGCATGGCGCTGCACTGCTTGCGGCAGGGATGGCTCCGGCATTCCACAGGGAAGCTGAAAAAATACCGGCAGCACGCGATACCCATGCACTGCCGGAAAAATACCGGCGCTGGAAGGAGTGGTTCGATGTTCTGCTGGATGCGGTTTAGTGTATAGCTATTAGCTTGCAAAGAGTAGGCCTAGATATTCTTTTCACTATCAAAAATAGGAATTAGGTGTTAGATTTTCACGCTATGTATTTATAGCCCCTGTTACTTGGACGGGGAAGTAAAAAACGCCGTGTTTACAGGTAGCAAACGACTTGTTTTCAAAACTACGGCATTTACAAAACGAGGTGGATCAATGCTAGATAAACTGAAGACGGATTTCGACGAGATCGTCGAACTCGTAAAGAAAGCTCCCGCACCGCTGCAAGAGACGGCATTCAAGATGATCTTAGAGCGCTGGTTCATGGCGAACATGACACCACAGATTCCACAACCACCGGCCCCAGCTCCTACGGCAGGCTCCGGCTCTCCAGTATCGCTAGGAGGCGTTCCGGATAGCGTCAAACCTTTCCTTACAGCAAACGGAATCACAACGGTCATCCTTGAAAAAGTCTTTCATCCGACAGGTGCGGGCGCGCAGTTACTTGTATCCTCCATGCCGGGCAATGGCAAATCTAACCAGTTGGTTAACCTGTCGCTTCTTCTATGCGTCAAACAGGCGCTAGAATCTGGCAACTATACCTGCACGCTGAAGGAGTTGCGCGAACTCGCGGTGCACTACGACTGCTACGACTCGACGAACTTCTCAACTATATT
Source organism: uncultured Nitrosomonadales bacterium (assembly GCA_903892645.1). GTDB lineage: Bacteria > Pseudomonadota > Gammaproteobacteria > Burkholderiales > Gallionellaceae > CAITJF01. The sequence continues at coordinate 7,153 of CAITJF010000004.1, forward strand.
GAAGAGTAACAAGAGTTTTTATAAGCCACGGGAGAAGGGCGCGGACCTTGAGTTGAGTGGCCCCGGCCTTAAGAAGGTTGGCGAGATTATTAAGAGCTTCGCAGCGGGTGAGTAGATGGACGTTGCCCAAGCGCTGGAGGACGCCCTTGAAGAATTAGGCTCGATTCAAAAGGAGATCAACAAACTTAAGACCGTATCTGTAAGCGGTCAAGTTCTCCGAGGGAGAATCAAGGTCGCGCATAAGAAGTGGCTGCCAGTCGCTGGGGTGTTAGAGACCAGCAACATCGTAGACAACTCAGAAGTTCAAGAGGTCTCGGACGCTTGGGGGGCCATGGTGAAGTTAGCCAACAACGCAAGTTCGAAGAAACTCTACAAAGTACAACTTAAGACCATAATCACAAAGACCGAGAGCGAGCTGCTGCACAAATATATCAAGGGTTCGGCAATCCAGACCATTGGTGACACGCTCCGTAGGCTAGTCCAGCCAATTGCTGACTCAGAGATTCTAAAATACCTCGATGAATCTATCCGGTGCGCGGAGAGTAACTGCGTGCGTGCTTCCGTAGTGCTCGCATGGTGCGCCGTCGCTTACTTGGTACAAAAGAAGCTAACCTCGCTCGGTATTCCCGCGCTGAATACTGAATTTGCGCAGATGAAAGCCGACAAAGGCTTGATGTTTCGGGCGTTCAGTAAGGACTACAACTTCTCGACTGATCTTGACGTACAGGAAGCTGCTGATGCACACCTAATCCTGCTTTGTCGGTTTTTAATGCTTTTGGATGATACGCAGTATAAGCACCTGAAGAGTGCGCTCGATCTCAGGAATGGTTGTGGGCATCCAACAGGCTATCAACCTGATCCGGTGAAATTACAGGCCTACTACGCAGATATCACACAACTCGTTCTTCTCAATCCGAA
>CAITJF010000005.1 GCA_903892645.1 uncultured Nitrosomonadales bacterium
ATCGGCTCGGTAGGTCGAATTAATCAGCAGGATCTTCGTTGCGGAAAAATGCGCGATGAGGACTGGTCGAAAATCACCGTTGCGCTTGGAAAATTACATGCAGCCCCGATACCCATGCACCAGCAGCCTGCGAACGGCAAGCGCTTGAGGGCGCGTGGGCTTCGGGCTATTGAGATTGATTTCAGATTTCAAGGTGTGCGCTGTCGCGAAGTAATAAAAATACTTCCTACGAAGGCAAACTTTCAATTTGCTTGTAATAAACGAGCAGCAATACTTCACGAAATTTGGATCGGTGTATTCGATTACGCCTCTCACTTCCCTAACAGCAAGCGCGCAGCAACCCTTGGCAAGGCCTCAGAAAAAACGATATTGGCAGCTCTCGACGAGTTTATTTTAACCTCTCGTCGCACCTGTGAAGCCAGCACGCTCCGTGATTATCAAAGCGCTATCGAGCACCACTTAAAACCTGCATTTGGTAAATTCCGGTTGAGGGATATTACCGCAACACAGATTAAACTCTGGGTGAGCGGCCTCACTATCTCACCAAAGAGGATCAACAATGTTCTTATTCCTCTTCGTAGCGCCCTGCGTGATGCGTTCCACGATGGCATTATCGAGCGCGATATATCTGCAAGAATTCGCAACCTCTCTCATCGAACAGAAGAGCCGAATCCATTTACGCCATCAGAGATAAATTCCATCCTCAAACACGCCGACGAGCAAACACGCAATTTATTTCAATTCGCATTCTTTACGGGCATGCGTACTTCCGAACTAATCGCGCTTGAGTGGGGCGACGTGGATTTTCAGCGTGGCATTGTTAGGGTTAGTCGTGCCAGTGTTCGCAAGATTATAAAAGTACCAAAGACCAGATCAGGAGAGCGCGAGATTAAATTGCTCCCCCCTGCGCTTGATGCCTTGAATTCGCAAAAGGCTTTTACTCTAATCGCCAATAAAAGGATTTTTTATAACCCAAAAACAAACGCCCCTTGGGAGACTGACGGGCAGATTCGCAAGACTGCTTGGACTCCGCTTCTCAAGGCTGCAAATGTACCCTATCGCAACCCCTACCAAACACGCCATACCTACGCCAGCTTAATGCTATCGGCTGGTGAAAATCCTATGTGGGTAGCTCATCAAATGGGGCATAAAGATTGGGGCATGATCCGCCAAAGATATGGCCGCTGGATACCTGATGTTGATCCAGTTGCGGGAGACAAGGCGACAAGCTATTGGTCGCTGCATGGTCAAAATATGGCTAAAAACAACCTAACAGATTGATTTTATGTTTAAAACCTGCACCTTCAATTCCCGCCGCCCCACCACCAATAATACCCCCAAAGGGTTCCAACACCGTCCTAGAGACGGTGTATTTTCTTTGTAAATACAGCCTTTAATCGTCAAGGGCAGACTCCGCCCCCTTGAAAGGGAGGGAGTCTGCTATCGAGATACTATGAAACGTGGCTACACTGCGAAGCCGGAGTGCGCGTATCCATGTTGCGTCCACGATTGATGTGGTCGTCGATTTCTCCGGCACATCCCGCCATACGGCCAAACAGGAATGCGGTAAAAGCCGCCATTTCCATCGAGCTTTCGCTGAATTCGCCCTTGCGGTAGCGCGACCACAGGAGTTTCAGCAGCATTGCGGCGATGATGGCATCGATGTTGACGCAGAATACATTGGCGGTCACGCCGTTATCGTACAAGGCCTGCACCAGCGTCCTGTAGAAATCATGAAAAATATTTTTCTCGCCGCGCTCTTCGAACAGGCTTGCGATGTAGACTTCGCGCGGATCCTTGTTGACCGGATGCCCCTTGAATACCGGGTGGTTGACGCCGGGGATGCTGCGCACCGGGATGCCGAGCGCCTTGCCCGCCTTCTTTTCCTTGTTGAATGCCACCGCGAATTCCGTCGCCATTGCCTTGATGTCGATGCCGTGGTCGGCGGCGCTGGCATCGGCCAGCGAGGTATTCTTGAAGCTTTCGATCAGGAACTGTATCCCCTCGTAACCGTTGCCGCCGTGAGCGAAGCCGGTGTGTGTCAGGAAGCCGATCATGCCCTTGTTGATCTGTACGCGCTCAGGAGACTCGGGGCCGTCGGCCGAGACCGCGCCCTTGCAGCCCTGCGCCGAGATCGTGCCGACACCGTTTGAGATGATCAGACCCAGCAAGACCTGGAACGGGAACAGGTTCACCGCCGTTGGCCGCTCGCCCAGCAAGGAGAGATACGCCATTTCGGTGGCAGTCCACGACGCCAGAATTTCTGTATTGTCCACGCCGCAGAAGCTGTCCGGCTGATGGTTCCGCCCTTCGCTCGCAGCCCCGATGATCACTGCATACACATAGGCGTACCAGGGCA
>CAITJF010000006.1 GCA_903892645.1 uncultured Nitrosomonadales bacterium
GGACTTGGTTTGTCCATGTCGCAATACAGTCTGGTGAACAACGCTTACATCAGCGATGAAGCCATTGCGGGCATGATCTCGGCGACCGCAATACCCGCAATCGCGGCGGCAATCGTGAAGGGTGGAGACGTGGGCGCACAGGCGATTGCCGGGATGGTATCGCCCGCGCGCGAATCGGAAAGAATTGCCTCTGGCATGTCCTCGGGGAATTTGCAGATGGGCAACGCATCACTGGGCAATCAGTCGTTCGATACTGCGAGCGGGCTGCAACACAACACCCGGCCCACGATACGGCAAGGTGGATTCGAGAGCAGCACGCAGGATGGCGTGAAGCGGTTTACGGGTACGGACGCGAACGGCAATGCAATGCAGATCAATGATGCGTCTGGCGCGGTACATACCCTGCCGGCAAAGATCAACCTCGGCAGCAAAGCATCAGGTGCGCTCCAGACCGCCTCCGAAAACTCGGAAAGAACCGCCTTCACCGAATCTGTCGCAGCGCGGGAGGCAATGACTTCGGCGCTAAGCCAGGCAGACTCGTTCGAGAAAGGTCACGGCAAGAGTGCTGCCGCCGGACAACAGGACATGACCAGTTCACAAGCGTCATTCCTTCAGTCATATAACGAGGCCCAGAAAATCGCCCATAACTACGCATCGGAGCACGGCTTATCCCAAAAACAAGAGGCAGAGTTGCTCGCATCGGCAAGCGCACAAGCAAGCGGCGGGATAAATATTTTTGGCAATGGAGCAACTGTAAGCGCGGGGGCGACAGCCAAAGGCAAGAGTAGCTCAGGAACGACGCAAATGCAGAATGTTGCGCACCAGCTCGCCCAGGACAAAGGATTCGCGAATGCCATCACGGCCATGCAGAGCGCAGCTCATCAAGCCACCTTTACGCAAGGCGAAGACAACACGGCAAAAGCTGCACAGGGGATCAGGAGCAGCTTCGATCAAGCAAAATCCCACGATGAATCAGCCAATGCCGCCCATGAAAAATCACTCTCCTTCAAAGAGGCGGCTTCGCGCACCAAAGAGATGGCTGGCAGTTACGATGCGAACTACACCAATGAATTTGTGGGGTGGATGCAAACGCAATCCGACAGCACCGGGCATCGCTACACAGTGGATGATGTCACCGATATGGCGCTGCATGACAAAGGTGTGCTGGAGCAATACGCAGATCGTTTTGTGAGCGAGCAGATTGTTCCCAAGATAGATCAGGCAATCGAAAAACCGACAAACAACGTGGCTGAGGGATACGAACAAAACATGGCATCCATGCCGGGAGCTGAGGCAGTTGCCCATTCCCACAATCGGAACGATGCGCAGGTAATGGGCGTAGCGGGAAGCGCAGGGGTTGACCCCAATACGACGCCAGTCAATCACGTTGCAGGACAGGTGCAGAGAATGACCGGACAGGCGAATGACAAAATCAAGGCGGGGCATGGCGCCGTTACCGAAGAAGGTAAGCCCTTGGAGCAGGATGCAACCCAATTTACCGACCCCGCCAAGCAAAACAACCTGAGCTTGGCGGCGCAGAATGCCACAGCCGCAATCATGCCAGCAGGCACGATGTCACTGCTGAATAAAGCCGGGTTAGTCAGCGAAGAGGCCGGGGTGGCAAAACCCGTTGCCGAAAGTTACAAGGGTTCGACTACAGATGCCATTGTGGACACTGCGCTTGACGTTGGGTTGATGGTTGGGGGAGGTGCAGCGGGCAGGTTTATTGGTGGTGCCGCTGGAAAAATTCTAGGGGAGTCCGCAGGTAAAGCCGCAGAAGGCAAAATTCTGGCCAATGCGGCAAAGGTAGAAGAGCGCGGTCTGGCAGCGGGTAAAGTCGAGACTCAAGTAGCAGCGGATGCAAGAAGAGGGGCTGAGCAGGAATCGGCCAGAAAAGCCGGAGTCAACCGCGAGGCCGAGGTAAATGCAACCCATGCTGTGGCGGGAACAGTAGTTGGCACGGCAGCAACCAATCAAGCATTAGATGCCGTTAAAGAAGATGTGCGCAAAGCCAACGACCTTGGCAATCAGATTGGAGATAAAGCGAAGCAGGTATTCAAGGATTAAAGTGTAGTAGATAAACTTGATCAGGCAAAGTTTGACAGGTAGATATTAATTTCTGCTGCCAAAAAATCCAAATTTGCTTTGATTTACGCCTCCCGATACCGGGCATTGGCGAATTCACACTAACTGTAGGTTGCCGTCTTTCAGGAGAGTCGCCATGAACTCACCCTCTTCGGCCATTGCGGACATCCACAAGGGGGCGATTCAAGTAAATCCGGAATGATCCAGATCAGAACTCGAACACCTTGCCGCGCAGCAGCATCTGCGGCTTGAATTCCCCGGCGCGCTGGCCGGGTTGGCGCAACGCACCATACAGACGGGCAGGCGTGGCTGAACGATGGGAAGGAGAGTGGAGGTGGATCGAGCTGTATTTATGCATCATTGCTTGCCGAATTCGAAGGCGTCCTGAAACGGAAGGGCCTGAGCATCACGGCTTGAAAGAGGCGCCAGGTCATAGCGCGTTTCGATAAATTTCAGGATGGAAGTCGCATCGTAAAGCGCGTGATCCACGTAGCCTTTTTTGGCCAATGGCGATATTACAACCATGGGTACGCGCGGCCCCGGACCCCATTTGTCTATTTTCGGCGGCGCGACATGATCCCAAAAACCGCCGAATTCATCATAGGTGACAAATACGGCAGTGTTCTTCCACTGCTTGCTGTGCTCGATCTTGTCGAGGATATTTCCTATATGGGCGTCGCCCGCGGACAGGTCCGCATAACCCGCATGCTCGTTCAGTTCGCCGACAGGCTTGTAAAACGAAACCGCCGGGAGCGTTCCCTGTTCGATGGCAGCGATGAAATCCGTTTCATCCTTCAGGTGCTCTTCCCGCATCTGGCTGCCTTCGGCAAACTGCTTGAAAAAAGCGAAGGGCTGATGGTGGTATTGGAATGATTTGGGGGCATTGCCGGAGATCGTATCCTTCCAGCCACCCGAATACCACGCCCAACGGATGCCCTTTGCGGAAAGGCGGTCGCCGATGGTCGGCATATCTATGGGCGGAAGCAAGCGCTTCTTGTCCATCGCCGGGCTATGCGGCTGGCCCATCGGCTGCACCGTGTTGACTGCATATCCGTCCGGCGTGACATAAGCGTCCTTCACAAGCCTGCCCTGCTCGTCCAACTGGATAACGACTTCCGGCGGGGCGTTCTCATAGCGCGGCGTGCAGGCGCACACCAGCCAGACATGGTTCAGGAAGGAGCCACCGAATGCGGCCTGAAAATAGTTGTCCGCCAATGTGAAACGCTGTGCGTATTTCCAGAGTTGCAGCTTGCTTCCGTCGTAATGTCCCATCGTCAGCCCGCCCGCATCGCTGTACGCCACGAACTTATTCATCTTCCCGTCGTTGATTTGCAATTGGTTGGGATTGAAATTGTGGACCAGATCGGAGGTTTTCTTATCGGGCGGAAGATACTGGCCGATGTCGAAAGGCTTGTTTGGCAAGTCCGCCGGGAAGTCGCTGGCATTGGCGCTGCGGACGGGCGGCAAGGTTGTATAGGGTTTGTCGCTCTTGTCCAGCTGCGTCATGGATTCCTGCGTGGCGTTCTTCAATCCGTTCGCGCCGGGGAACAGGCCGAAGATATTGTCGAAGCTGCGGTTCTCGAGGAAGATGACGACGATGTGTTCGATTCGTTCCATTCCTCCGGTTTCCGCGCGGGAAACTTGGGGAAGCATGAGGAAGCAAAGCAGCAATAGAATTTTTCGCATATCGGTAGCCTGTGCGGGTTGTTGAAAAGTCCGTGACACCAAGCATTATTATACAACAAGGATGTTTCCTGGGCTCTTCCCGACGCACGAATCGCGCGCGAATCAGTTCTCGGATTCGCGGATAAAGTCGGAGAGGGAAGATACCATCGCGGATAAAGCCAGCGCCATATTGATCAGGATCTGCTGCCCGCCGAGCGGATGGGTTTTGCAGAAATCGTAGAAGTCTTCCCGCGAAAGGCTGTAGCAGACTACGGGCGTATCGGCTGTTATGTCCGCAATCCGGGAGCCTTCCGTGAGCAATCCCATCTCGCCGAAGCTGACGCCCGGACGGAAACCGGCAATACGAAGAACGCGGCCATCCAGTTGCCGCGATACGGTCACGCGCCCGGAAGCAAGAAAAAAAATCTCGCCGCCGAAATCCCCTTCATTCACCACTTTCATGCCGCTCGAAAATTCCAGCTGTTTCATTTTCGCTTCCAGGTAGGCAATGTCTTCCGGCTTCAGTTTGTCGAGGATGTCGAATTTTTCCAGCGGATACTCCGCCTCGAGTTCATTAATTATCCCGGCCTCGCCAAGCAGAAAATCCTCGGCTGCCGTAAGCGCTGCATTGGTATCCTCGAATATGCGCTGGTTCTTGATCACCCTGTCGAAGCCCAGCTCTTTGAGCGCTTTCACCAGCCGGTTTTCGCTGTATAAATACGACAGGTACAGGATGCAGTTATCGCGGGCCAGTTGCTTGTCCAGCCGTTCAAGAGTTACGACGCCGCTGCTGTCTATATCCGTTACGCGCTTCATGTCTATGATCACGATACGGCAATCTCTGGATGCCACCGCCATTTGCTGGACGACCTGGTCGACCGAGCCGAAGAAGACCGCTCCCTGGATTTCAACGACCACGACCTTATCCATGTTTGCGTTGAGGTACTTCCGCTCGTTGAGCGGGCGGTTATTGCGCGAATGCAACTTGTTTCCGCGCACGATGCGGCGAACGACACTTTGCGACGTCTGACGCACGAAGGCGCCGAAAGCCAGGACCATCCCCCCCGCCAGCGCCGTCAACGCGCCGAAGAAAAACACCAGGGCAGTTACTACCGCGACTATGGACAGGTTGAAATAAAAATCGCTGCTGAGCTTCTCGGCCTTGCGGGCGAACAGGTTCCCGATAAGCCGCATGCTCCAGCCGTCCATCTGATGGAGCAGCGATGCGACCACCACGCCCGCCATGACCGCAAGAGGGATGTGGCCGATGATTTGCCCCAAGCCAAGAATCATGGCCAGCAGCGTTCCCGCATGCGAGAAATAGGCAATCTTGCTGCGCCCACCGCTGGCGATTACCAGGTTGGTGACGGAAGGAGAACCTCCGGTCGGCATTCCTCCCAGCACCCCGCCCAGAAGATTGCCCAGCCCCTGGGTGGTTAGTTCCTTGTTGCCGTCATGCCGGGTTCCAAGCAAGGCATCCGCGCCGGAGATGCTGATCAGGGACTGCAATGAAGCGATCAGGGTGATAGTGATCGCGGTTGCAATAATGTCCGGGAAGAAAGCGATGAAACCCGGGCTGAACACCAGGCTTGCCATCGCGCCGATTTGCGGGTGTATCGGCAAGGCGGCCGGAATGGCGCCTATGGTGGCAATCTGGTAATCGCCGAAAGCATTCAGCGCCAGGAAGGAAGCGGTGCCAACCACCAAGCCATACAAGGCCGCAGGAATACGGGTTTCCAGGCGGGTCGCCAACAAGGTGGCCGCAAAAGCGATCAGACCGACAGCCATGGCTGCCGGATGTGTTGCCGCCAATATCTGGTACAGGCTGTCGGAACCGAGCATTACCGGAAGTTGTTTGACGATGAGCGAGATGCTGAAGCCGTTAATGAACCCGGCTATCACGGGGTAGGGAATGAATTTGATCAGCACGCCCAGCTTTCCGAAGCCCAGCACCAACTGAAATACGCCGACCAGGGCAGTGCACAGAAAGGTCACGGCAAACAGCATTTTCGCCATGCTTTCCGGATCCGGGAAGGAAGCGTGAATGCCCGGAGCGGACGCTACGCCCGCAAGCAAAGCGGCGATCATCGCGGCATAGGTTGATTTCGGGGAAACCAGGTGCAGCGGCTCGGTGGCGATCATCCCGCGCAGAAACGCCACCATGATAGCGGCGGCAAAGGCAGCGGCGATCCCGGCCATGGCGTAGCCGCTGCCTATCGGCTGCGCGACGATGGAGCCGCAGTTGAGGATGATGGGAAAAGCAATGAAAGCGCCTACTGCACCGGCGCTCATTTCCTTGAGGGAGGCCCCATTGATGAATTTAAATGTGAGGTTCACTTGGTTTTTCGTCTTGCAATGGGCGGGGTGATGCTACCAGTTTTCCCCGTCTTTGGGCGAAGGCCCCATCACTAATTTGAGCAATTTTTGGGGGAGAGCTGAAGAGTTCCGGATTTTGCACAAGGTGGTATAAGGCCTTTTTAACAGTCCCGCTACAATCGAAACTTGGTAGAGCGGTCGCTCATAAATGAAACTCATCAATTAGCAACCACTGTCCGGTTTGGCCGAGGAGGGTGCATCCCCCGTTGGGGAATTGAACGGCAGTCCATTGCACATTCTTGAAGCTCATTTTGCCAGATTGGCCACCGAATACCAGTCGTTCGCAAATTGCCTCTTTTGTCCTGTGCC
>CAITJF010000007.1 GCA_903892645.1 uncultured Nitrosomonadales bacterium
CAGTTCGCCTCGTTGGGCAGAAACTCACGGGCAAAGGTCGTCTTCCCCGCGCCGTTCGGCCCGGCGATGATGACGATGCGCTTGTTGTGTGCCGAGGTGTTCATGATTTTCTTCTAATGCAAAACTATTGCGAAGCTGACCCTTCTAATTGCCGAGCTTCATGCCCGCAAAGCCACTTTCCCCTCGGCGGTTTGCTTTAGCTCTATGATGCTGGCGTTTAGAGCACTCGCAATGGATTTGGCACGATTCCTAAAATCACGTCCGCCATTGTAATAGCTGCATACGCACAACTCTCTATTTAGCTGTCTATCAATAACGACATAAGTTCTGTTGTCAAATTTTGAAATACCGAATCTCAGCATGGAGTGTCTCCTTAATTTAATCTCACGTGAGTTTCTCGCAAAAGAGCATCCTTTAAATCCAGTTGCGTTTTTTTGTCAGCAAAATGTGCCATGCGGTGATGGTGCGCGCACAGGACAGCCAAATTCCACAAACTGTCCTCACCACCATCCGATAATGCCACGATATGATGGACTTCTATATAAGGCTGTCCATCCAGCTTGATGAAAGTATTTTGACAGTTTTCACACATACAATACACACCAAAGCGATTCTTTGCTTCAGCCACCCAGCCTCGGTTTCTAGCATAAGTTTCTATCAAGTATTCTCGCCTCTCAGGCTCTTCATTGCTAATTTCAGCAACCTTTTCATCCTCAAGCTCGTTTTTTAGTATCACCCCTTTCAGCGTATAACTTCCACGCTGATCCATAAAGTTAAGCAAACCATCATTTCGTAAAAACTGTAATTGCTGACGAACCTTCGCTTGAACATTATTGTTTTCCGGCGAGAATGTCTCAAATTCAAATTGATACGTTTGCCAAAGTTGTTGAAGCGTAAATGTGCGTTTTCCTTGCTGATTACACAAATCTATAGAGCGCGAATACACAAAATCTTTCCAAGACATTTTGCGACTTTCAGAGACTAATCGGCTTACACAATCGGAGATAGACCTCGGCTTTCGCCTTTCATTTATCCACCACCCACTCGCCACCACGCTGCTTGATTTCCTCGTGCATTGCATCCGGCGCAAGATCGAGTTCGCCCGGCCATGTCACCGCTCCACCGACCACGGTAACCTGCCGAAATTTTGCAGGGTCGTTCAGGTGTGAGAACACCCCGCGAAAGAATCCCGGCAAGAAGCGCACGACGCCTTCAAGGCCATCTTTGAAGCGGACAAAAACGGCGTAGTCATCGACTACGCGGACTTCAGTCACTCTCCAGTATGCAGGCATGCCACTTACCGTGCATTTGCAACGCTGCGTTTAACCGTCGTCCCGCTTGCATGCCGTTTCTTTGTCACCGCCGAACGTGCAATACCTACCAGCGATTCAAGCGCCGAGTTCACAGCTTCGTTGGTTGGAAATATTTTTGCCAACTCGGGGGTAAGCAACACCAAATTGCTGCCTTTTTTGAAGGCTTCGTGGTGTTTTCCCCGGACGCCTTTTCCAAGGTCTTCGCGACGATATTCGGCGCGCATTTCATCAGTCTTCTTCATAAGTTTTCCTTTCATGTTTCGTAGCCAATCGCGCGCTGACCAAGCGCATCTTGCCCCGGCGCTCCGTGTAAATCACTGCAAGAACTCGCCCTCTGCTGGACATACCAAACGACAGCCAGCGCATCTCACCAATGGAGTGATCTGGATCGGGGAAAGTGAGTTCCATTGAATCCCCGAATATGGAAGCCGCTTCTTCAAAGCTGACTTTGTGCTTCTTGAAGTTTTGCGCAGCTTTAACCGGATCGGCTTCAAATTCCATGAGTCATTATTCCATGTACAGAAACTGTTGTCTGCTTTGCAGGCATTTCGTCTGGCTGGATTCCCGCCTACGCGGGAATGACGGTGCTAGCGGCTAATCGGCTTATACCGAATCCTCTTAGGCTTCGCGCCTAGCCATTCGACTAAGCGAGCATACAACGCTCGCTAAGTCGCTGGTTATCACCCAACCGCTTTCTTGTCCGGTCATTCTATCTTTATCGGCTGATAGGTTTGTAGCGAATTCGTTTGGGCTTGGCTCCTTCCTCGCCCAAACGTTTGCGTTTATCAGCCTCATATTCCTGATAGTTGCCATCGAAGAATGTCCACTTCGATTCCCCTTCCGCCGCGAGGATGTGGGTGGCGATGCGGTCGAGGAACCAGCGATCATG
>CAITJF010000008.1 GCA_903892645.1 uncultured Nitrosomonadales bacterium
AGCCATGCATTCCAGGACGCACTGACAGAATACGGTATGCAAAGCTCCATGAGCCGCAAAGGAAACTGCTGGGACAATGCGCCAACGGCAAGCTTGTGGGGATCATTGAAGGTAGGCAGATTGTATGGCATGCGGCTTGAAACACGGCGCCAGGCGATGGACGAGGTGATTGACTGGCTGACGGACTACAACCACAGAAGGCTTCACTCGACACTGGGCTATATCAGTCCGATGCATTTCGAGAAAAACTGGTTTGCGGCACAGTTGAAGAAGGCCGCATAATGAGCGCGTTAAGAAGTGCGGATTACAGGGGCAAGGTCAGGTTAGTCGAATCACGTCCGGGCCACACCTAACGCCCTGTCACGTTGCCCCACAACAATTTATGCAACTGCACTTGCAAGCGCACCGGCAAATTGTCGCGCAGTATCCACTCAGCCAATGTTGTGGCTGATAACTGGCTGGATACGGGCGAGAGCAGCACGGCGCATTTGCCCGCCAAATCCCGTTCACGCAGCACCTGTCTGGCCCATAAATAATCTGCCTCATCGCACAACACAAACTTTATTTCATCGCACACATTCAACGCGGCAAGATTGCTCCACAGATTCTTTTCAACTTCGCCCGATGCCGGTGTCTTGATGTCCAGCACCTTCATCACGCGCGCATCCACGCCTGACACGTCCAGCGCACCGCCGGTTTCCAGAGATACTTCGTAGCCTGCGTCGCACAAGACACTCAGTAAGGGCAGGCAATTCATCTGCGCCAGCGGCTCACCGCCGGTAACCGTGACATAACGCGCGTGATGGCCTGCCACCTCTTCAAGAATTTGCGCAATGCTCATGTTATGCCCGCCGCTGAAAGCGTAGGCGGTATCGCAATAGGTGCAACGCAACGGGCAGCCGGTCAGGCGCACGAATACCGTAGGCAGGCCAACACGGCTGGTCTCGCCCTGTAAGGAATAAAAAATTTCGCTGATGCGCAGCTGCTTGCTGGCGGAGTGATTGGGCATAAACCGCCCTACCTGATATTTGCCAGACGCTTCTTGGCCTCGTCAGCCGTTTCGCTACCGGGATATTTTGCGATGATTTGCTTGAGTGTCTTTCTGGCCGCAGCTTTATCCTTGAGTGCTTCCTGGCAATCCGCAACGCTCAACATGGCATCCGGCGTCTTCGGGCTGAATGAATATTTGCTCGCCAACAGCTGGTAGCTATCCATCGCACTCTTGTAATCCTTCAACGCGAAATAGGCACTGCCCATCGCGTAATGGCCATTGGGCACATGCACCGAATCGGGAAATTTCTTCAGGAATTCCTGAAAGGCCTTGATGGCATCCTGATACTTGCCCGCCTTTAACAGGTTATATGCCGCCTCATAGGCGCGGTCCTCCACTGCGGGATTATCCGCATCCACTGCGGCATCAATCGCCTTGTCCGGCGGTGGAGGGGGCGGTGCAGCCAATGCGGCTGCCTCGGCCGATTCAAAATGGCGTACGCGGGTATCCAGATCAATATAGAAATCTTTCTGCCGCTTCTCCGCATCCTGCAAGCCGTGCACCAGCTCTTCGTTCTGGCCGTGCAACCTGCGCAATTCCGCGTTCTGTGTCTCGATCTGCGTTTGCAAATCGAGCATGGAGCGGGTTTGTTGCCTGTTGGTTTCAGCTTGCTGTTTGCCGGCTTCCTCCAGTTTGGAAACGCGCGCCTCAAGTTGCTGAATTTGCTTGCGCGCCTCGTCGTCGCTGAACAGGCCCGCATGAGCCTGTCCGCCGGCAACATACAATCCGGCCAACAGCAAGGCACGCAGCTTCATGCTTAAACCTAGCGATAGTTCAGGTCGGTGCGACGGTTTTCCTTCCAGCACTTCTCTTCGTGGCAAGTGAGTCGCGGTTTTTCCTCGCCATAGCTGACGGTTTCGATCTGGCCATCCTTGACGCCACCCACTTGCAGCATCTTCTTCACGCCATCGGCACGGCGCTGCCCCAGTCCCAGATTGTATTCGGTGCTGCCGCGTTCATCGCAATTACCTTCCAGTCGCACCTTGCGGTTGGCATGTTCGCTCATGTACTGGGCATGTGCCTGCACAATTGGCTTGTCGGCATCTTGTACGACATACACATCGAACGGGTAATACGTACTGCGTTTGGCCAGAATACTATTCGGGTCATTTAGGGGATCAACCGCCACCATAGGAGCGGGGGCAGGAACGGGGACAGCCTCAACAGCTCTTGGTGTTTCGGCAACAGGTGCCGGCTTGGCTTCGACAACGGCCTCTTTCGGTTTTTGGCTGGCGCAAGCGGCCAGCAGGTTTACCAGTAATACACCAATTAATAGCTTTTTCATAATGTATCCCCTTATAGAATTATTGTTTCAGGAAAGGCCCCCACGTCGGCTCGCGAATATCCCCTGCTTGCGGAAACATCCTCTGTTTAACCCTGCCGTCGCTGGAAACGGTTGCTAATATACCACGACCCTGCACCTCGGTGGCAAACAGGATAAGCCTGCCGTTGGGTGCAAAACTCGGTTTTTTTTCCCATCCTCCCTCGGTTAACAGCTGCATCTGTTTGGTTTCAAAATCCTGAGTGGCGATGTAAAAACGCCCGTTGGTCAGGTGTGCATAAGTAAAGCTCTTGCCGTCTGGACTATAACGCGGCGAAAAATTATTGCCGCCATCGAAGGTTAGCCGCTCGACTACCCCGCCCTCTACCGGCATCCGGTAAATTTGCGGACTGCCGCCACGGTCCGAGGTAAACAACAGGGATTGCCCATCCGGTGAAAAATTCGGCTCGGTATCAATCACCCCGTTGAACGTGAGGCGGCGCAAGTCGCTGCCATCCGGGTGCGCAAGATAGATATGCGAACCGCCATCGCGCGTCAGCACGATGGCAAGCTGCTTGCCATCCGGCGACCACGCCGGAGCGCTGTTGCTGCCGCGAAAGTTGGCCACCACCTTGCGCTGGTTGGTGAGCAGCGATTGCACATATACCACCGCATGATCCTGCTCGAAGGACACATAGGCAAGATGGCTGCCGTCCGGCGACCATGCAGGCGACATGATGGGTTCATTGATCGCCAGCACGGTCTGTTCGCCATAACCATCGCTGTCCGCCACCACCAGCCGGTTAATCCTGCCTTGCCTGTTGATATAGGCGATACGCGTACTGAACACCCCTGTATCACCGGTAAGTTTTTCGTAAATCATGTCGGCAATGCGATGCGCGATAGCGCGCAACTGGTCTGCCTTGCCGGATACTGACTGACCAACCAGCTCAGTCTGTTTTACAGTATCCAGCAGGCGGAACTTTACCGCGACACGGCCATTGATCTGCTCCTCTACGCTGCCTATGGCCAGCGCATCCACTCCCGGCCAGTCGGCGTACACCACCTCGCGCGGCTCGTGCGGCGCCTTGCTGGCTGGGTCAACCAGCCTGAATAATCCGCTGCGCGCCAGATCCGCAGAAACTACCTGGCTGATGCTCTGGGCAAACTTCCCTTCCCCGGCAAACGGCACAATGGCGACAGGAATCTGGTGCTCGCCCGCACCGATGATTTCGATATCCAATGCGGCGTGCGCAGGCAGTGCCGCGCACAAAAAAAATACCCACCCAAAACAACGCAACACAGCCTGTCCCTTCATATCTCTTTTCACTCCCTCGGGCTGAATATCAAATGCAGTTCACGAAATTTATTGAACAACGCCACATCCGACGGTAACGGCAAGGGCTGCGCCTTGAAGATGGCGCGCTCCACCGCACTGTCATATGCTTCCTTCCCGCTCGGCTTGGTCAGTTTTGCACTCAGCACCGACCCGCCGGGCAACAGCGTCACATCAAATTCCGCTCTCGCATTATCCGGCACATCCGGCGGCATCACGATGTTGCGGCGTATTTTTGCGACAATCCTGGCCCTGTGTTCATCCACCACTCTTCCAATGGCTGCGGCCTGCTCGGCGTGCACCCGTTCCTGTTCGGCTTGCGCGGCCTGCTGCGCCTTCTCGGCTTCGGTTATTTTTTTCTGCTCCACTGGCGGATTCTTGAGCTCCACCGACTTTTTGAGTTCCGCTGGCTTCCTGATCTCCACCGGCTTGGCCTTCGGCTTTTTCTTTTTGGTCAGCTCAATGTCGGCCTTGGGTGGCACTATGGGCTGTACAGGCTCGGCCAATTTTTGAGGCTCAACCGGCTTCGGAGGCTCGGCCTGCTCCGCTTCGGGCGGCACAACTTTGGCGGGGTCGCTCTTCATCTCAGGCAGACTGTCCCATATATCCACCACCATACCCTGCGGCGGCAGCGCTTGCCAACTGATGCCGAAATACAGCAACGCAAAAAATGCACCATGCACTGCCAGCGCCAATGCCCCGGCAGGCAGTTTATAAGGCTCGTCATACACGGCTGCGCTCATGGCGGGCTACTTGGAGGTTCCTTTGGTTTGTGCCAGCAGCCCCACCTTTTTGATTTGCTGCTGCTGCAACACGTCCATGACGTTGATCACTTCTTCGTAGCGCACATTCTTGTCGGCCGAGATCACCACCGGCTGCTCCGTATTCTGCGCCTGCTTCTGTTTGACCAGCGCAATCAATTCCTCGCGCGACACGCTCTGCTCCTTGTCGCTCTTGCTGCGGTCACGCAATGCCAGCGTGGCATCCTTCCTGATGATCACTTCCAGCGGGGCGGTGGGCGGCGCGAGCGATTTGCCCACACTGGGCAAATCGATCTGCCCCGGATTCATCAGCGGTGCGGTAATCATGAATATCACCAGCAGCACCAGCATCACATCAATGTAAGGCACCACATTGATCTGGCTCATCGGGCTGTGGGTGGAACGGCGGAGAGTCATGACTGGCGTTGCAAGACGTTGGAGAATTCTTCCATAAAACTTTCGAAGCGCGAAGACAAACGGGTCACGTCATGCGCATAGCGGTTATAGGCCACCACCGCCGGAATAGCGGCGAACAGGCCCATCGCGGTGGCGACCAGCGCCTCGGCGATGCCCGGCGCAACGTGTGCCAGCGTGGCCTGGCCGACATTGGACAAACCGCGAAATGCATTCATGATGCCCCACACCGTGCCGAACAAGCCGACATACGGGCTTACCGAGCCGACCGTGGCGAGAAAAGACAAATGCGATTCGAGATTATCCATCTCGCGCTGATAGGTGGCGCGCATGGCGCGGCGCGTGCCTTCCATCACCGCGCTGTTGTCCATACCCTGTTTCTTTTTTAGTTTGACGAACTCGGCAAAACCGGCAACGAAGATCCGCCCCATACTGCCCGCATCACCCCTCGCGGCAGTCGTGCTCTGGTACAACTTGATGAGGTCGGAATTATTCCAGAATGACTCCTCGAAATCCTCGCTCTGCTTTACCGCCAATCTGACGGCAAACATCTTGAGAAAAATATACCACCACGACATCAGCGAAACCAGCAGCAGCAACCCCATCACCAGCTGCACCAGCACGCTGGCATTTTCAATCAGGTGTATAAACGACAAATCCTGTGTCACATTCATTTTATTCTTTCCATTGTTCACGCAACGCTTCCGGCACACTCACCGGCTTGAAATTATCCACGGTCACACACACCAGATGAATTTCCGCTTCCACCAACACATCCCCGCCGCGCAGCACATTTTGCTGCAACACCACGCGGCTGCGACCAATCTCCTTGATCTGTGCGCTCACCGCAAGCAGGTCATCCAATAGCGCAGGCTTGAGATAATCCAGCTTGAGCGAACGCACCATAAATACCACGCCGAATTCCTTCATCAACCCGGCATTGCTGTAACCATGGCGTTCACGCAGCCACTCAGTCCGCGCGCGCTCCATAAAATTTACATAGCTGGCGTGATACACCACTCCACCCGCATCGGTGTCCTGAAAATACACGCGGATCGGCAAGGTATAAACATGCGTATGTTTACTCACCCGGCAACCTTTGGCTCATCCCGCAATTCCCGGTTCATCCCACAATTCCTTGGTGGCCTGGCTGCGCGGCAGCGCCAAGCCGAAATGCTTATAGGCATTGGCGGTGGCTATCCTTCCGCGCGATGTGCGCTGCAAATAGCCCTGCTGAATAAGATACGGCTCCAGCACATCCTCAATGGTGTCGCGCTCCTCGCCTATCGCTGCCGCGAGATTATCGACACCGACAGGCCCGCCGGTGAATTTCTCAATTACCGTCAGCAGCAATTTGCGATCCATCACGTCCAGACCCTGCGCATCCACATCCAGCATGATCAGCGCGGCATCCGCCACTTCGCGCGTGGCCTCGCCCTGCGCCCTCACCTCGGCGAAATCGCGCACACGGCGCAACAGGCGGTTGGCGATGCGTGGCGTGCCGCGCGAACGCTTGGCAATTTCCAGCGCGCCATCTTCCGCGAGCCGCATGTCGAGCAGCCCGGCCGAACGTATCACGATGCGCTGCAATTCCTGCGGCGTGTAAAACTCCAGCCGCGCCACGATGCCAAAGCGGTCACGTAACGGATTGGTCAGCATCCCGGCGCGCGTGGTAGCGCCCACCAGCGTGAACGGCGGCAGATCCAGCTTCACCGAACGCGCCGCCGGGCCTTCGCCAATCATGATGTCTATCTGGTAATCCTCCAGCGCGGGATAGAGGATTTCCTCCACCACCGGCGACAGGCGGTGGATCTCGTCAATGAACAACACGTCATTCGGTTCGAGATTGGTCAACAGCGCGGCGAGGTCGCCCGCGCGCTCCAGCACCGGGCCGGAAGTGTGGCGCAGATTGACGCCCATCTCGCGCGCAATAATGTGCGCCAGCGTGGTCTTGCCCAGCCCCGGCGGGCCGAACAGCAACACATGATCGAGCGGCTCTTTGCGCCTGCGCGCCGCCTCGATGAAAATCTGTAATTGCTCGCGTATCTTTTCCTGCCCGACATATTCGTCCAGATGCTTGGGGCGCAAGGCGCGCTCCAGCGCTTCCTCCTGCGGGGAAACCGGCGCAGGTGAAATAAGGCGATCAGAGGTGAGGTTATCGCTGTGGATCATGCTTTGGATAATAACTTAAGCGCTTGGCGGATGCCGTCCGACACACTCGCATCGGCAGACAATTGTTTGGCCGCCCAGTCCGCTTCTTTCTCGTTGTAGCCCAACGCCAGCAGCGCGTTGATAATATCGCTGCCCTGCGTGGGTACCGCCCTGTTCGCACCGCCCGAAGAGGTTGCTGTGAATTTTCCTTGCAGCTCCAGCAACAAACGCTCGGCGGTCTTCTTGCCCACTCCCGGAATCTTGGTCAGCCGGCCAGCTTCCTTGTTCGCCACGGCAACGGCAAGATCGTGAAGGCTCAGGCCGGACAACACGGAGAGCGCCAACTTCGGCCCGACGCCGCTGATTTTCAGCAATTGACGAAAGGTCACACGCTCGTCGTTCGTAGAAAAACCATACAGCAGGTGCGCATCCTCGCGCACGATGAGTTGCGTGTGCAGCACCACGCGCTCGCTGAGCACAGGCAGGTTGTAGAACGTGCTCATCGGCACATCCAACTCATAGGCCACGCCCTGCACGTCCAGCAAAATTTGCGGCGGATTTTTTTCCAGCAAGATGCCCGTCAAACGACCGATCATGATTTCCCCTTAAACCAGCCTGCCGTTACGCATACGCAAACCCTTGGTCGCCAGCGCGCCCAGCCCCATGCCGCCGTGGGCGTGGCAGATGGCACAGGCCAGCGCATCCGCCGCATCCGGGCTGGGTGTGCCGGACAGCTTCAACAGGCGCTTCACCATCTCCTGCACCTGCTCCTTCTTCGCGTGTCCGTTGCCCACCACTGCCTGCTTCACTTGCAATGCGGTGTATTCCGCCACCGGCAACTGCGCCAGCACCGCCGCGCAAATGGCCGCACCGCGCGCCTGCCCAAGCAACAAGGTGGATTGCGGATTGACGTTGACGAATACTTTCTCCACTGCCACTTGCTGCGGCTGGTGGGTTGCAATCACCTCGCGCAATGAATCGAGGATGACTTTCAAACGCTCCGGCAGCTCGCCATCCGGCGTCTTGATGCAGCCGCTGACGACATAGTTGAGTTTTTGCCCAACCTTGTCCAGCACACCAAACCCGGTGATGCGCAGGCCGGGATCTATGCCGAGAATGCGCAAGACAGGCACGCTCCTCAAACCATTTTGGAAACGTCACGAGCGCAGACAGAACGAGGCGCGCAACAGTGAGCAACCGGAGTGTACAAACATGTACATGAGGATTGCGAGCTGGTGCGCAACAAAGTTATGTCAAGCGCAGTAGTTTCCAAGATGGTTTACTCCTCAATCACTGCGTTGGTATAGACCTCTTGCACGTCATCCAGGTCTTCCAGCGCGTCCAGCAGCTTTTGCATGCGCACCGCGTCGTCGCCGGTGAACGACACCTCGTTTTCTGCCTTCATAGTGACTTCCGCCATTTCCGGCTTGAAGCCCGCCGTCTCCAGGCGCTGCTTCACCTCAACGAAATCATTCGGCGCGGTGATGACTTCAAGGCTGCCGTCCTCGTTGTTGATGATGTCTTCCGCCCCCGCGTCCAGCGCCACTTCCATCAGTGCGTTCTCATCGGTGCCAGGCGCAAAAACCATCTGCCCGCAATGCTTGAACAGGAACGACACCGAGCCATCGGTGCCGAGGTTGCCGCCAAATTTGGTGAGGGCATGGCGTACATCGGCCACAGTGCGCGTCTTGTTGTCGGTCATGCAATCCACCATCACCGCCGCGCCGTTGATGCCGTAGCCCTCGTAGCGCAACTCGATATAGTCCACGCCTTCCAGTTCGCCGCTGCCGCGCTTGATGGCGCGCTCCACATTGTCCTTCGGCATATTCTGGTCATACGCTTTTTCCATCGCCAGGCGCAGGCGCGGGTTACTGGCCGGATCGCTATCGCCCAGCTTGGCTGCCACGGTGATTTCCTTGATCAGCCGCGTGAAAGCTTTACCGCGCTTGGCGTCCTGCTTGCCTTTGCGATGCTGAATGTTTGCCCATTTACTATGACCGGCCATAACGTATTCCCTGTTGGTTGCATCCCGCAGCCCAAGCGCCGCGAGAATTCGCATTCAAAAAAGTGGCGCAATGTTATCATTTTTAGGCGCTCAACCCAAAGGCAAGCATCAATCAGACAGTGATGCCAAACACTTATTCCCAATGCCCGAAATGCGGATACACGCCGCCGCAGCCCTTGCCCGGCAGCGCCACATGCCCCGCCTGCGGCATCTATTTCTTCAAGTGGGAACAGTCCCAATTGCCCCACGAGCCTATGCTGTCCAATACGCACAATGAATCTCCCTCGGTCACCTGGCGCGATTACACCGCATTCCTGCTGGAGCCGCTGGAACGGATTGATGAGCTGTCTTTCTATGGCCGCTGCATCGCACTCGGGCTATTAGCCTTCTGGAGTTGGAGCCTGTTCGCTTACGATTACCGCGACGGTGAAATAGGCACTTCCTTCATGCACAATATCCTGCTGCCGATACACGAGGCCGGTCATATCCTCTTCATGCCCTTCGGGGAATTCATGACCATCCTCGGCGGCAGCCTGTTTCAACTCGTACTGCCATGGGGAATCGGCATCGCATTTATCTGGGTAAACCGCGACAATTTCGGCGCGGCCATCGGCCTTTGGTGGGGAAGTGCCAGCCTGCTTGATCTCGCGCCCTACATTTACGATGCCCTCAACCCGCAATTGATTCTGCTCGGCGGGCATACCGGCGAAGACGGCCCGCACGACTGGATTTACCTGCTAAGCAGGCTGGGACAGCTGCACAGCGCCCACCGCTGGGGAACGGTAGCGCACTTGCTCGGCGGAATGTTAATGCTCGTGGCACTGGCTTGGGCGCTGGCTGTACTCTGGCGACAGCGCCGGCAGGTGGGCAAGCGCTTGGGAACAGAATAAGTTCACAAACAGTTTTCCCCCATGTGTACCCATGAATGTGTGAGAATAGCGACTGTAAATCGGGCACTCAAACATACTTAACAATAAAGGCGACAAATTGGCACAACCTAATTTTCAATTCGAAAAACGTCAAAAAGAATTAGCCAAGAAGAAAAAACAGGAAGAGAAAAAACAGCGCAAGCTGGCGGAAAAATCCGGCAAAGATCAGCCGGAGCAGCCTGTGGATGAAGGAACGGCTGTATAAAAGCCGTTTCATGGAAAATCAAGTTGGCTGGCTTGCTCTTTGCCGTTCTGAACAAACCAGCTAAAAAATTCAGGTGAGCGGCAGCATTTTCAGCAGTACCCGCTCCACCTGCACGCTCGCGTTACCATCACTCAGCCAAACCTGACCATCCTGAATGGTGCATTGCAACTGCATGGTGCGTTGCGCCAGCTTGGCTATGGCGCGTGTACTTTCCGACGGCAGGTTGATTACGGACAGGTTCTTGAGCCGCTCGAATTTCTCGCTGTTCTGCTTCCACCACATCTCGGCAGTGCGTCCGCCGTAAATGTAAACGACCACGCGTTCGGCGCGCCCGCAAGCTCTGCGGATCAGCTTCTCGTCGGGCAGCCCAACATCTATCCAGAGCTTGATCGCGCCGGTCAAATCCTTCAGCCACAGATCCGGCTCGTCATCCGTAGTCATCCCCTGTCCGAACGACAAATACTCATGCGCGTGCAAGGCAAATGCCAGCAAGCGCACCATCATGCGCTCATCGGTTTCCGAAGGATGACGCGCCAGGGTCAGCGCGTGGTCATGGTAGTAATGACGTTCCATGTCCGCGATTTGCAGATCGACTTTGAAGATGGTTGCTTTGATGGCCATGAAATTTTTTAGTTATTGAACACCATCGGATACTCGCCCGCGCATCACCTTCACCCCCCCGCGCCGGGTCTTGTTCTCCAGCCGTTTCTTCTGCGAACTGCGCGTCGGTTTTGTTGCGCGGCGCACCGCCGGCAATACCGCCACACTTTGCACCAGTTGCTTCAGGCGCCTTAACGCCTCGCCGCGATTCTTGTCCTGGCTGCGAAACTCCTGCGCCTTGATGACCACCACGCCATCCTTGGTAATGCGCTGGTCGTTGAGTTGCAGCAGCCGCTGTTTGAATTCATCCGGCAGCGACGACGCGTTGATGTCAAAGCGCAGATGCACCGCACTGGAAACCTTGTTGACGTTCTGCCCGCCCGCCCCCTGCGCCCGAACGGCGGTCAGCTCGATCTCGTGCTCGGTGATGATTACGTTGTGGGAAATATACAGCATAGCAACCCTCTCCCTAGCCCTCTCCCGCATGCGGGAGAGGGGACGCACCCTCTCTCCCCACGGGGAGAGAGTTGGAGAGAGGGGTTAAGCCGTTCATTAGCTCATCTCTGTTTTTTTAACCATGATCCGCACATCGCCCAGCGTCACCACCGACCCCGCGCGTATCTTGGCGGTCTTGCGCAACTCCACCCCGCCATCCACCGCCACCACGCCCTCCGCCACCAGCGCCTTGCCCGCCCCGCCGCTGTCGCAAACACCCACCAGCTTGAGCAACTGGTTCAGTTCGACATGGTCGCCCTTAAGCTGGAATTCAATCTGCTGCATTACAACTTTACCGCATGCTCGCGCGTGGTATGGAAGACTATTTTTGGCCAGCGCTCCTGCGTCAGCTTGAGATTCACATTGTTCGGCGCGAGGTAGGCCATGTTGCCGGCGGCATCGTAGGCGACGTTGTTGGATAGCGCCTTTTCGAAATCGGCGAGTATTCTCTTGTCGTCGCAGGTGACCCAGCGCGCGCTGGTGGTGCTGGTGCCTTCGAACACCGCATCCACGCCGTACTCCCCTTGCAGGCGGCTGGCGACCACGTCGAACTGCAACACGCCGACCGCGCCGAGGATCAAATCGCCGCCGCTGACCGGCTTGAACACCTGCACCGCGCCTTCTTCGCCGAGCTGCTGCAAACCCTTGTGCAACTGCTTGACCTTGATCGGGTTGCGGATGCGCACCGAGCGGAAGAAGTCCGGCGCGAAATACGGAATGCCGGTGAACTGCAACAGCTCGCCTTCGGAAAAACTGTCGCCGATCTGCATGTTGCCGTGGTTGGGCAGGCCGATGATGTCGCCTGCATAAGCCTCTTCCACCTGCTCGCGGCTGGAGGCCATGAAGGTGACCACGTTGGACACGCGGATTTCGCGGTTGATGCGCAGGTGCTTGATCTTCATGCCGCGCTCGAAATGCCCGGAACACACGCGCAGGAAAGCGATGCGGTCGCGGTGGTTGGCGTCCATGTTGGCCTGGATCTTGAACACGAAGCCGGAGAACGACGGCTCAGATGGCTCGACCACACGCACCGTGGCATCGCGCTCTAGCGGCGCTGGCGCCCAGTCCAGCAAGGCGTTGAGAATTTCGCGCACACCGAAGTTGTTGATGGCCGAGCCGAAGAACACAGGCGTCTGCTTGCCTTCGAGGAAGCGTTGCAGGTCGAACGGGTGCGAAGCGCCATGCACCAGCTCCACCTCCATCTTGAGCCGCTCGATTTCCAGCGGGAACATCTCGGCCAAGCGCGGATTATCGATGCCCTTGATGACCTCGAACTCCTGATCGGCGCGCTCCGCGCCCGCTTCAAACAGCATGATCTCGTCGCGCAGCAAATGATACACACCGCGAAACGTCTTGCCCATGCCCAGCGGCCAGGTCACCGGCGCGCACTGGATG
>CAITJF010000009.1 GCA_903892645.1 uncultured Nitrosomonadales bacterium
CCAACATTATGCCATCCCATATTCGTACTTGAACAAGCTCCTTAATCTTTTGGAGGATCAACTCTATCTTGTTCTCGATTGCATAAAGATTGTCGCTGTAAAGTACCAAACTCTCGATATCCACGACGGTATCTTGAGGGACCAATGGTGCCACGCTTGCAAAATGAGATCGCGATTTTGGTCCACATGTAATAAGCGCAATTCTCGCTCCCCTTGCTTCAGTCATTTACCGACTCCTTCATTCATTTTTTTCTTCAGATTGCAGGAACCCGCGATGATGCGTACGAATACCAGGCTCTTACTGGTATGGTGATTTTCTTTGACCTCTTTGCTACAGCACCAGCGTTTGTCCGCCGCTCTGCACGGGCTGAGATACCTCAGCCTATCGGCATTTCTGCAAGAAGGCGGCCAAAGCCCGGAACCGGTTGGCGAATCACCAGGCGCCGCTGGATTTCCCAGCATCGTGCAGGTACAGGATGTATCACTGGGACGCCAAGATCCTGTTCGAGAAGGTCAATTACTTCCATCACTCGCCAGCCAGATCCGAGCAGGTAAATCGCCTCCGCCTCGGGATGTTTGAGGAAAACTTTTTTAATATGTGCGTACACTTCCTGCGATGACAAGCTGCCGACTTTGTCGAAGGGAACGGATATGCCATCCATGCCGAGGACATCGAAACCGGCTTGCGTGAAATACCGCGCAAAGACTTCGTTGATCTCTCCGGTGAAATAAGTAGCCCCGACAAAACGTTTGACATTCAGCGCTTTGAGCGCGCGTATATGGTTAGTGCCAGAGGTGAAGATCGGTACTTTATATTCAGACTGCCAGCGCGCAATGAGTTCGGCCTCACCTTGGTAGCCTAGCACCATGAAAGGAGGTGCGCCCTCGGGGTGAATCAGGTCGACACCCGCTTCTGCCAGTCTGGCGATCAAGGGCTCGTAGGCGCTAATCGCTCTTTTGAAAGCATCAATTTTCCCCTCTTTAATGTCGAGGAATAGCGGTATCACGCCGACGCCCTCGGGTAATATGCGGATCAATTCCTCGAATGAGCCGGGACGCATAGTGGGTTTAATGCAACCAATAACACCGCGCCAGCTTGTATAAGACATAGCACTTCTCCAACAAAGCAATTGATTAAAAAAATGTGGGACGTTCGATCGCTGTGCGATGGGCTATTGCTTCGTTGGTGCCACGACGAGATCTTGGTAGAGCTTTTCCCACTTGGCACTTTGATCCAGCACAGCGCCAATGTTAATCATCTTGATCTTGGCGTTGGTGGACTTCTGATATTTGCGGGCAGTCGCCTCTCTTCCTAAGTCATGCAGGACGCTTTGCCCGTCGCTAAGCATGAAATCAATAAAGAGTGCCGCCGCATACGGGTGAGGTGCATTTCGGTGGAGCCCGACACCGTTTAGCATACTAACGCCGAATTGCAGGAAAAATCCGTCGATCGGCGCGCCACTCTCTTTCATTTTCCAGATCGCCTGTGTGTTAATGGTCAGAGCCATCGGTACTTCACCGGAAGCGACGAGATTGGCGAGCAGG
>CAITJF010000010.1 GCA_903892645.1 uncultured Nitrosomonadales bacterium
GTCAGCGTT
This sequence comes from uncultured Nitrosomonadales bacterium, assembly GCA_903892645.1. Classification (GTDB taxonomy): domain Bacteria; phylum Pseudomonadota; class Gammaproteobacteria; order Burkholderiales; family Gallionellaceae; genus CAITJF01. Next base: position 10 of record CAITJF010000010.1, read on the forward strand.
TCTTGGCGATCAGGCGCTGGAATTGGCCCAAGCCGGACACTGGAATATTGATTTTAGAGAGGGTGGTGACTACTACATTTCATCGGAACGTACGGTAGCTATTTTTGGTGATCCACCACGTGATGACTTTCACTATCACATCATGAACGATTGGTATGCCAACATCGAAGCCGCCGACAAAGCCGCTGCGGAAGCGACTCTCGCCAACTACCTCGCAGCCCTGGATGGGAGCGTGCCGAGATACGACATGATCCATCCCTACAAACGCCCCAGTGATGGCAGGATTATCTGGGTACACGTTATGGGTCATGTGGCTCGTGATGCGCGGGGCAAGCCGACCCACGTCTTCGGCGTGGTGATGGATGTCACCTACCACAAAGAACATGAAAATGAGTTGCTGCGCTCCAATGCCGAATTGGAGCAATTCAGCTACGCCATCTCACACGACATGCGCCAGCCGTTGCGCATGATCTCTAGTTACCTGCAACTGCTCGAAAGAAATCTGGCCGATCAACTTGATGGTGAGAAACGCGACTACTTCAACTTCGCCATCGACGGCGCCAAGCGCATCGACCAGATGCTGATGGCTTTGCTCGAATATTCGCGGGTGGGCAGGAAGGGCGAACCGCCAACGTGGATCGAGAGCCGCGCCGTGCTTGATGAAGCGTTGCTATTCCTGCAACCCGCTATCGCCGAAGCTCAGGCAAAGCTGACTATCAGCGGTGACTGGCCGCGCATACTTGCCAGTCATGACGAAATGCAGAGACTCATCCAGAATCTCATCGGCAACGCCGTAAAATACCGCATCGCCGGGCACATGCCGGAAATCACCGTCACAAGTGAGATGATCAACAATGAATGGCACTTGAGCGTCACTGACAACGGTGTCGGCATCTACCCCGATCAAATCGAACGATTGTTCAAGGTGTTCCAGCGCCTGCATACACGCGCCACCTACGAAGGCACCGGCATCGGCCTCGCACTATGTCGCAAGATTGCCGAGCACCACAAGGGGCGGATATGGGCGGAATCGGCGGGCGAGGGACTGGGCAGCAGGTTTTGCGTTGTGCTGCCTTGCGGGGGGGGGGTGATTAGATGACTACTTCAGTTCAGCCTTTTGTCGTCCTGCTGGTAGAAGATGAAGAGCAGGATGCCAACCTTTTTAAATGGGCGCTGACAGAAAATAAAATATCGGTCGATTTGCACCATGTACTAGATGGCTCTGAGGCGCTGGAATTCCTGCGTCGGCTTGGTCGCTTTTCGGATGCGCCACGCCCCGACTTAATCCTGCTCGATCTCAATATGCCGCGCATGGGCGGGCTGGAATGCCATGCTGCCATCAAGCAGGACGCGGCCCTGTGTGATCTTCCGGTGGTCATACTATCCACCTCGCATACAGAGAAGGATGTGTTTGCTTCCCGCGATCTGGGCGCCGCCGACTATTTCACCAAGCCGATGGATATTCACCAGCTCCTGGAAACGTTCCGCCTTCTGGGAGCGCGCTGGATAACGCCTGACGTGGCTACAGGAATAAGACCTCCCGCACCTCTACACCGCACCGTGGAATTA
>CAITJF010000011.1 GCA_903892645.1 uncultured Nitrosomonadales bacterium
GAATCAGGGCGTAGAAAAGGGCATCTGCATACCATCGGGCTTTGTCTAGGCCATCACGCTTCAGGACTGAATAATGAGGAAGTGGTCAGCAGACACCCGTGGCTGAAAGAGTTTGAACGACGTTACGGCACCGAAAAAGAACTCTGGAAAAAGACATGCGACGCGCTGCGAGGGTAGATTCTAATCACAGCGAAATTGTCAAAGTCTTTAGGCAACTGGGCTGCTCAGTGCTTAGTCTCGCTTCGCTGGGCAAGGGAGTGCCTGACTTACTGGTGGCCGTACACGGTATCACATGGCTTGTAGAAGTAAAGGCAGGCAAGGGTAAGGAAAACGCTCTGCAAACCGCGTGGGGGGCTTCGTGGCAAGGCTCAAGGGCATTGGTGCGGGATACTGAAGATGTGGAATTATTGGTCAAAAGGATGTTGACGAGCAGATTTTGAGGGGTTATTCTGCAATTTGCGTTGATCTCCTCCGTTTAACGCAACCCCGCTAAACGGCGACTTGGATGTTGCGGGCATCCACCCGGCGGTCGCCGTTGCCATTGAGGTTTTATGTCCGAGTCTGTAAATGCCTTAGAGCAATATTACCGTGACCTCGGGCCAGCGACCGCTAACCCTAATTTTCTGGCACAAGGTCGCAGGGCAAACGTGGCGCAGCGGTCAATGCCAGGACCAACAATGCAGGCAGCCAACACCCAGCTCGCAAAAGAACTCGGCAGCATGGGAGATCGTGGCGCAATACCGGATCTCATCAACCGCGGGTTGATTGCCAACACCGCAGGTCTGCCGGTGGATCTCGTGAATACCGTCCTCCAATCCCTCGGGCTGGGGGCAGAGCAACCCGTCGGCGGCTCGGATTCAATTCGTCGGGCGCTGGAATATTACGGGCTATCGTCAGAAACCAAAAGACCAATGCTAGAAACTCTGACCGGACTGACCCCGCCAAAGGCTGTTATGGGAGCAGCTCGGGCAGCAGGACAAGGGGCTGAAGCTGTAGGCAGGGCAGCGGCTCCGGTGGCTGGGCAGGCCATTGAGAATTATCTGGTGCGGTCTGGCGGTGTTTTGCCGATGACTGTTTATCATGGAAGTCCGCACAAGTTTGATGCGTTTGATATGTCAAAGATCGGCACCGGCGAGGGAGCGCAGGCTTATGGGCATGGGTTGTATTTTGCTGAAGCGCCAGAAGTGGCTAAAGGGTATGCACAAAATGTTCGTGCATCAAAACCATCAACAAATTTTAAATCGCCTGACGGCAGGGATGTAAGGTTAATAAATGGCACTGATTGGTATGTAGGCAATCAACCCATTACACACGATGCGGCAACTAATTTATGGTTGAAGGCTGGAAATAATCAATCCAACCTTTACAAAGTAGACCTCCCCGACGAGCAGATAGCCAAGATGCTGGACTGGGATAAGCCGCTAAGTCAGCAGCCGCAACTAAAAGAACCGCTTGATAAATTCACCGCCGAATATGGTCTTGTTCAGCCAAGTCCTAGTATGACCGGGAAACAATACTACCAGGCTCTTGAGGATTACACGGCAAACACTTCTGCGGGAGGAGTTAAGCGCAATGTGTCTGAAGATGTGAGTGGTCTATTGCGGCAATATGGTATCCCCGGCATCCGCTACCTAGATCAAGGCTCACGCGGACATCAAGTAAAACTTTCCATAAAAGGGAAGCCATATCAAACGGATATGTCAAAATTTCCAACCCTTAACGCTGCTGAGCAATATGCGGCAAAAAAGGCAAAAGAGGGATTTCAGACTGAAATTGTGCAAACCGGTACATCTAATTTTGTCGTGTTTGACCCCAAGCACATGAACATCATAGGACGAGAATAATGACCGCAGCCTGGCAACGCAAAGAAGGCAAAAACCCTGCTGGTGGACTGAACGCCAAAGGCCGCGCCAGTTACAAGGCCGAGACAGGTGGAACCCTTAAGGCTCCGGTCAAGTCTGGCGACAATCCCCGCAGAGCGTCTTTTCTGGCTAGAATGGGCAACATGCCGGGGCCAATGGCAAAACCCAACGGGGAACCGACGCGGCTGGCGCTGTCTCTGAAGGCGTGGGGCGCCAGTTCTAAGGCTGATGCAAAGAGCAAAGCCGCGGCTATCTCAAAGCGGAATAAACGGTGAAACTTGCCTTAATAAAAGAATATGCCCAACATTTCACACAAACCGACTAAAGAAACGCGCCAACAAGTGCGCGAAATGTCTGGTCTTGGGCTGCCGCATGAGCAGATCGGGGCGTTAATCAGCATCAGCGATGTGACGCTACGAAAGCATTACGCCTTTGAGCTGTCGATTGGCAAGGCAGAAGCCTCGGCAAAAGTGGCCGGAACTCTGTTTAACAAGGCGCAGGCTGGCGACACCACAGCTATGATCTGGTGGACTAAAGCGCAGATGCGTTGGTCCGAAACCGTCAAGCAGGAGCTGACCGGCAAAGACGGTGGAGACATTTCAATCCACATCAGCAACCAGGACGCCGACCTTGTTTAGTCCGACCGCAGCCCAAAGCAGAGCGACTGGGCTGATGACCGGCGATGCCAAGCACGTCATGCTGGTCGGTGGATCAAGGTCAGGCAAGACGTTTGTGGCGCTCCGAGCACTCATCATCCGGGCGACTCTGGCACCTAAGTCTCGGCACGTTGTTCTGCGGTTTCGGTTCAATCACGTTAAATCCTCAGTTATTCTGGACACCTTCCCAAAGGTCATGAGCTTGTGCTTTCCGCAGCTCACCTACACCCTGGACAAGACCGATTGGTATGCAACCCTGCCGAACGGCTCCCAAATCTGGTTTGGTGGGCTAGATGACAAAGACAGAACTGAGAAGATTTTAGGGCAGGAATACGCCACGATTTTCTTTAACGAGTGCAGCCAGATACCCCTCTCGGCTCGCAACATGGCGGTCACGCGACTCGCACAGAACTGCGTGGCTACGGTCGGCGGTCAGCAACGGCAGATGCGTCTGAAGGCGTTTTACGACTGCAATCCTCCGTCAATGGCGCACTGGACTTACAAGATGTTTGTGAAGAAGATCGAACCAGAATCGGGTAAAGCATTGGCCGATCTGCCCAACTTCAGCATGATGACCATCAATCCCCGCGACAATCTGGAGAACCTGCC
>CAITJF010000012.1 GCA_903892645.1 uncultured Nitrosomonadales bacterium
CGATGAGGTTGTTCATGCGGCGGGAATCTGACCGTTGTTGCGCCAAATGCCAATCCGAAATTTTTCCGGGAGCGTCTGGCGAGGCGCATCTTGGCACGGCCACCCGATCGGGAAGACGCGAGGTAGGCGAAGCTGCCGGGCGCGCCGTCCGGTTGTGTGCCGTGTAAGTGATTATTCTCGGACGGCCCGGCGGTCCGTCCCTACCAACAACAAAATATGGTGGCAGCATTCAGGCCCGCCCGCATCAGGCGGTAAACGCTAGCGCGCTGACTCCCGTCAGAGGTCAACGCAGAGCGGTCCGACGCCCTTCTGGCCGGTGGTGCGAAAATAACTCCCGCCGTAAAAGTGCCAGGTCAGGCTCTCCAGCATCGCGACGGCGCGTTCGGGCGTTAACGCCTGTTCCATTTCGGCTGTCAATCGCCCGCGATACCAGCGCCCTGATTCGGAGAAGGCTTCGTACTCCACCAAATACCGCAGCCACTTCGTGCCGCAATGCCGGCATGTCTCGATGGAGACCTCAGCAAAACGCCCATTTGTCTCGTCGATGCCAACGGGGGTCGACTGGAAGTCTCGGTAGTCGAAGGGCGGTGTCTCGCAACGGCAGGCACTCATATCGCTCAAGCTCAACCACCGCAGGGCGCGGAGCGCCCAGCGGTTGGCTGAAGCGGATTGATAGGCTGGTTCATTGTGGTTTTTGTTTTCGTCTGCTGGCAACGTCCAAAAGTATGCCGCCAATAAGCATGAACAAAGCACCGATATAATAGGGCGGTTGTTTGGATGCGTAACTAATTACAGCGTCTCGAATTGCATTCTGAACATCCTCCAGCGGGTAGGACTGCCGCGCTGGTATCTTGTGCGAATGCTCATATATCACGGCTTTTCCAACCGCACCTAAATAAAATGGTGCCAAACAGATAAAGATAAATCCCAAAATTAATAATATGTAAGCAATTTTGCGCATAAAATCGTGTTCAGCTGCCCCTGACGCCGCCTCCGGTAACTCGGCCGTTCGGCTGGTTCGCGGTTCGCTCCACTGGATTGATAGACGATGGCATCAGATTTTGTTCGCAAACTTCGATATGCTGTCAATACACATCCAAAGCAGCATGACAATAGCGGGAAACACCAAAAGCACCCACTCTTGGCGAATCAGAAATAACAACGTCGTGCCACCAACCCAGACACCAAGACCAATGCCACACAACACGCGAAAGATGCGCTGCTCGGAGAAATAAAGGCCGAGCAGGCACAGCACTGGAAAACCTATGACACCTCCGCCAATCATGTTTCGTCTGTCATTAGTATTGGGCTGTACTCTGCTGTGCTTGCCGACGACGTAAAATTACCGGTTGCACAACCGGATTGTAGAATTGACAAAAAGTACGGTCAATCGCAATCGCAATGCGTTACGTTAGCCGTTTCCAACCATACCCGCGGCTTACCGGGTAGCTTTGGGATGGCAAAGTTCACTCTGGAACCACTCGGTAAAATGGTCGGGGGAGGTGGCTGGCAAGGTTGGGCGGATCTGCGTCAGCACCATTTCCGTTGATTTTGCCGGCATTCCCCGCCACATTCACCCCCACAATGGAATTGCATGAAGAAATTGTGGTGCGTCTTGACGAGGACTACAACTGGTGGCTGGAGCCGACGACTGAAAATCCGCGGCGGGACAGCGTGCTGGATCCGCGGCAAGTGGCGCACCTTCAGGAAGC
>CAITJF010000013.1 GCA_903892645.1 uncultured Nitrosomonadales bacterium
CATCGGTGGTGAATCCAAGCAAGTCGAGATCGAATTCGGACAGGTTAAGATCGGCCAGTTCCAGTGCCAGCAGTTCCTTGTCCCAGCCTGCGTTCTCTGCAAGGCGGTTGTCCGCCAAAATGTAAGCGCGCTTTTGTATTGGGGTAAGGTGCGCCAGTTCAATCACCGGCACAGTGTCCATGCCCAACTTGCGCGCCGATAGCAATCGGCCGTGACCGGCGATCACACCGCGCTCGCCATCGACCAGGATTGGATTCGTAAAACCAAACTCACGAATGCTGGCTGCGATCTGCGCGACCTGTTCTTCCGAGTGGGTGCGGGCATTGTTCGCGTAAGGGATCAGCGAATCAACCGGGCGGTATTCGATGTTGAGTGTTTGCATGGACGTAAAAAAACCGCCACGAGGGCGGTTGAAATTAGTGAGGAGAATTCTGGTGGTAACCGTGGGTGGTAACTGGTAACCCTGGTAACCTCGTTTTTTTGTCTGTCGCTATCGAAATGCTGCGCTGTCGCCTCCCGCATCCAACTTTCGGCAGGGAGGACCCGTCAAATATCCACACTGGCTATCATCAGTTAGCATCAGCTATCAGTTTGGAGAGAGAGTTACATTCCGAGAAGGTTTCGGTGTCTCTGTTTCCGTTCCTGCTGCGACCATGGCACAAATCTTAGCAGAAAATTATTCAAATGCGACACACTAAAAAACACTCAAAACCCACACCAATCCTCATCTTTCCACACGCGCCAACACCAGCTATCAACTTGCCACAACTCCCCGCACACCCTTGAGATGTTCGGTCACGATCGACAGCGCGATGTTGCGTCTGCGCTGCACCGTCCTGATCGCACAACCGAAGCGCTTGGCGATCTGCGACCACTCGCAACGGTCTGCCCGCATCCAGACGATGTGACGTGACTCAGCATCGAGCCATTGCACCCAGCGCATTGCCTCCAGCATCCGGTCAACAGCAGCAGGTGTGGGCGGCTGGTGGTGACGACCTTCCTCTGCAGCACGGCGCTCTGGTGCTGCGCGCAACAGCACGTCCCACACGTTAGCGTAGCCCTGCACCCGTGCAGGTGGCAGGCGGCGTGCTGTCTCTGCTGCCTCTGAGAAGCGTGCTTCGACTACCTCGTTCGTCCAGTCATCCATGGCGCTTCCCTCCGTACAAACGCTCACCGATGCGGCGAACAATCTCGCGCTCAACGAAGTCCAGACGCACATCGGTTTCATTCACCACGAGGATGTGCTGCTCGCGCCATCCCGCTTCCTTCATCGCATCCAGATCGGTGACGCGTGGCTGCAACTTGCCCAGTGGGCAGCGATAGGGTTGTGGCTTCATCTCACACCTCCCCGGAGTGCCCATGAAGGGCGGAAGCCCGTGGGTAAAAGATTGACCTCTAGGCTTTTGCTTTCTTCGAGGCGCGCCTGAATCAAGGATTCACGTCGCGCATGAAAGGCGGCAGTGGTCTGACCGGCCACGTCTGCCCATGCCTGCCTGTTAATTGCTTGCCGTTCGGCACGGCTCAAACGTGCTGGCACGGCGATCATCGCGGGCGGCAGCGCTTGCTGAAGCTGACGCAACTGCTGCTCGCACTCGATGAAGTAACGTCGGATCTGTCGGCCCTGAGGCGTGCGTTCGACCATCGCCAGTTCCTTGGCCATGTCGAGAGTGAGGAAGTAGTCGGTACGCTTGCCACGATTTCCCGCTCCCCGAATTGGGGGAGCGGCTATCAGCATAAAATCCTCACCTTCGACAAAACTGAATTCTTCAACGCGCTCTTTGATCCAGGTTGAAAAGTCGCGCCCCACCTCAAGGAACTGGTGTAGCAAGCGGGCATCAACGAGTTGCGCTGGACGACCTGAAAGGGTTGAGTTTGTGACTGGGATCATGACTGTGTTACTCATAGCCCACCCCCTTGTGCTAGCGCGTAGTGCAACAGCGCCAGCGCATCCGCTTCGTTGTCATCGGCGGGTGAATGACCACGCGCCTTCATCGCCTCAATCATCTCGTCCTTGCTGGCGTTGCCTTTGCCCGTCGCGTGCTTCTTGATCGTGCCAACGGGAATGCCTTCCGGTACGCCGCGATGCTGGTTCACTCAACGCTTTTTGCGATACCGTCAAAACCTTCTACAAAAAGGAACTGGGCTGCGGTGATGTGTGTGTCGCCCGCATCCTTGATCGTGAAGCCGGCAGTCAACTGATCACGGTACATGCCAAAGATCTGGCCATGCTCCAGTTGGAGTTTGAGGGCACGCAGCTGCGTCGGCGGATTGGCAGTCCAAATATTCATATGGTACTCGAGTATTCCGAAAAAACAGGTGTGGCACGCACCCTCATTCGGGGTGGCTCGAAATACCATGACATGCTGGCGCAGGCTTTTACCCGTCATTTGCTGGGCGTGGAAATTACTGCGCAGCGCATCAAATTGCCGACGCTGGATTTGTCGGCGCTCAAGTTGGGCTTTCAGGTGCCACAAGCGATGACGGACGGGTTTGTCACCTTGCAGGTCAAGTCGCTCACGATGTTATCGCCGAGTGGCAAACTCAAAACAGAGTTCAGTGCGACGGCGAGCAGCGATCATCAATGTGTGACAGAACTGATTGCTGAAGACTTTCCGAACGACAAACGTTGGGCGGAATCGGCGGGTGAATTTGTCGGGACGCAGAAACGTCTGGCAGAGCTTCTGCTGTCACGCGGCGTCAACAAATGGCGCAATAGCTCCGGTTTGCGTGGCTTTCAGGGTATCGGCTTGAGGTTTCCAAGCGAGTACCGCGACAACCGATTTCCTGAAAACGATTGAATAAAAAGTGGGCAAACTGACGGATATGTCAGCAAATTACATACTATCTTCACGCGTGTGCGTAGGCGTGTATATAAGAGAGGTTTGTAATTCACTGTCACATCCGTCAGCCAGTCCCCAAAACAAGGATTGATCATGACGACACAGAACATTCTCGCCCTCGACCTGGGCACAACAACCGGCTGGGCACTGCGCTCTGCCGATAGCTCTATCACCAGCGGAACCGAATCCTTCAAGCCGCACCGTTTCGAAGGTGGCGGCATGCGCTACCTCCGCTTCAAGCACTGGCTCACCGAGGTCAAGCAGACTAGCGACGGCCTTGATGCCGTGTACTTCGAGGAGGTGCGTCGGCATTTGGGTGTGGATGCTGCCCACGCCTACGGCGGCTTCATGGCGCATCTCACCGCATGGTGCGAGCACCACCAGATTCCGTACCAATCTTGACGCTCAAGTCATGTTGCTGTGCCTGCGGCGCATGCCGATCAACGAACTCAATCTCGGTGGCCTGCTCGAATAAATCGGGATGGTGAACATACAACCAAAACGCCCGATGCAAATCGCTCTTGCCTTCAGCCAACCCTTCAAGCGCAGTGCAGTGCTTTTTACAGGCTTGGAACATGGCCTGATTACCTTGCGGGTGAGCCAGTTGGTTGCTGGCCAACAATCCAGCAATCACCCGATCGCGCACAGCGATCTCGGCATTCTGAATTTCTTCCACAAGCGTGTTTGAGGTACTGGTCTCGTCTGCCCAGTCAAAATCTGCCGGCAGGGCAAGATTCTCCTTGTCGAAGAAAAAGGTTTTGAGGGTTGCATCAACCGGCAGATGGAGTAGAACGTCAGCGTAAGTCTTCATTTTTAGGTTCCTTTTAGCTATCGTCTTTGGGCTCTATCCGCAGGCGACTGGGTTACAGAAAATAGAAATATCAGCTCGACTAAGTAAAGTAGAACGATACAAGCGTCATTTTAGCCGCTCATTTCCTTTTGTCAATTAAGTGCGTATATCTTTGCGTAATTGGCTCTTTTAGCTATACTTAACGTATGTATCAAACATACGTTAAATAAATCATGCAAAGCCCTTTCGGAAAAAGGCTTCGTGAATACCGCGAAGCAAAAGGTCTCACCCTGCAACAAGTCGCCGATGGTGTCGGCTGCACCAAGGCTTATATCTGGGAGCTGGAAATGCGCGCCGGTCAGCGGCCTTCGGCAGAACGGCTGAACGCCATCGCAAAACTGCTAGGTGTCACGGTGCAGGATTTGTTGGGTGAACCCATTGGAGAGGTGGACAACCCGACGCCGGTCGATGTGGCATTTTTCCGCGAATATGCCGGTATGTCCGAAGAAGAAAAAGATCGCTATCGCCAAGCGATGCGACTGATGTTTGGCAATTCTGCTGGTCGCGAAGGTGACAAATCTTGAGCGAGGCTCCAGCGCTGAATGGTTTTACCGCTGCCGCAAAAATCATTCACTGGCTTGAGATCGGGCAACACCTCTCCCTGCCGATCAATCTGGATACCGTTCGAGAACTGCTACCAGAGACACCTTTTGGGCAGAGCGAAACCATCAAGCCGCCACAACCGATCACTTGGTCATCGAGCGAAGGGGCGTTGGTCAGAAATCCCGACAACGAAAAGGAATGGGGCATTTTCTACAATGCCAAGGTTGGCCCTGAACGCCAGCGCTTCACGATTGCGCATGAACTAGGCCATTTCATTCTGCACAGAAAGTCGCAGCCAACATTCAATTGCAGCAAGGAAAGCATCTATTCAGGTAGTGATGGTTTGATAAAGCTTGAGCGCGAGGCGGATGATTTCGCCAGCAATCTGCTGATGCCCGGAAATCTACTGCGGCAGAAGATAGAAGGCCAGGAGGTCGATTTTCGTTTGCTGGGAAAACTGGCAAAGGAGTTCGGCGTCTCTCTCGAGGCGATGTGCATTCGTTTCATCAAATATACGGATCTTCGAGCGGCACTGGTGTACTGGGATCATGGCTTCATGAAATACCAGTGGCGTAGTCAATCGTCCATTCGCACTAAAGTTCGGCTGCGACAAAGTTCCGAGCCACAGGAGCCGCCACGGAATTCACTTGCTGCTGACGATGACATTACTCAAGAGCTGGACGGACTCGAAATGAGCGCCGACGTGTGGTGTCCGTCTGAACCCAGCGACATTAGGCTGCGCGAAATGAAGCATACCTACCGGGAAGCGAATCGAGTGTTGTCGTTGTTGATATTGGAATCAGCAGCACCACGCCCTTTTGTGCAAAGCGGCTGGGAAGATGAAAAACAGCATGACAGCTTTGATCGCTTCGTCGATAGTGCGAAAACATTAGGAGAAAATCATGGAAGATCTTGATCGTTTCAAAGCATACAGTGCTATGACAGAAGCTTCCAGAAAATGGGTATCTGTAATTGATACAAAAGCTGGATTCCTGTCTGGACTAAGTGCGGCAACACTAGCGTTTGTATGGACAGGAGCAAAACTTGCTGATGCGCAAGGCATTGTTCGGTATCTTTCTTTATCAGCCACACTTATGTTGTTGATATCACTTTTTCTGGCATTGCACGTTGTTTTGCCAAGAGTAAATTTGCGCCATGCATTTGGCCGAGATTTGACATATACGAATGGTCATCAGCCCATCTCGTTTTTTGGCTATGTTGCTGACAATTTCCCAACAGAAAAACATACCCTATTCATATCATTGGTTGACACAATGGACGAAAAAGCACTTGCTCGGGAAGCACTTGAGCAGCACTACACCATATGTCATGTACTGCAACGGAAGTCGCGTGGAGTTGCATGGGCCGGTTGGATTTGGCTTTTAGCATCCATGCTCATTATTGTCGCTTTGATAATTAGGGGATAATATGGAATCAAATTACAGTAGTTTTGATCATGTAAAAAGTGATGGAAGAATCCAAGAGATCCTTGATAGCGCAGAGACATTTGACGAGGTTGACGACATACCAAGTCGGGATAGATTGTCTTATTCCAATGGATTTTATGTTAACTGTACGGCCTTGTTCATTGACATAAGAGGTAGCTCTGAACTGGCTAACAATCATACACGTCCAGTTCTAGGGAAGCTTTACAGATCGTACTTATCAGAATGCGTATCTGTCATGAATAGCGGCATTAATTGCCGCGAAATATTTATCAACGGTGACTGCGTAAGCGGTATTTTTAGTACGCCACTAAAATCAGACATTGATACTGTATTTTCAACAGCAGCGCAACTTTATAGCATTACAGAAATATTGAATTGGCGATTAGAACTAAAGGGATACTCCACTTTTCGTTGCGGCCTAGGTATAGCCTATGGCCGAGCTTTAATGCTTAAGGCCGGATACAAGGGTAGCGGAATTAACGATGTGATCTGGATGGGCGATGTTGTTAACGAAGCTTCAAATTTGTGCCATGACGGGAACCGTGGCTCTAGAAAAGCTTTACAAGTTTCAACAACGGTATTCAACAACCTAAGCGAGCACAACAAAGACTTACTTACGCCAGTTCACAAAACTTTGTTACTTCAAACTGATCAATATGAAGGCTACGTTGTCAATTTGAACATGGAGCAATACTTGAATAATCTCAAGAAAGAATTTCAGAACTCTCAACAACTCGCCCGTACCCTTCGGGGTGGATTGCTCGGGCTGTATTCATCACAATCATCCTCTATGTTGGGCGGAAGATATCCTTAATACGGAGGCTCGACACTATGCAAATCCAAACAGCTTTCGCTGCTCCTCCCAGTCCACCGGCACCTCGGCCTGACGTCCGCGCACGGCATGCAGATTTAATTGCCGTGGCTGGCGTCCCTCCATGATGGCCTGCACGATGTCAGGTGCCAGCATCGTCAATCGCAACACTTCCGCCACCCAGCCCATTTCCAGCTTGAGCTGTCGCGCAAGTTCACTGACATTGCTGGCCTGGCCAGACTCCAGCAGGGCCTGCCAGTAGAACGCCTTACCCAGCGTGCGAATCATCGGCAGATCAAATGACGATTTGATTTTTGCACTTTTCTCGCCAAGCGGTGGTATCAGAACTTTACTGGCGTGACGCCGCTTGATCGTGAGCGGTACAAAGGTCACGGACCGGCCGCCGGCATCAAACTGCCTAGGTGTCCCAGACGGGGTAATCTCCATACGTTTCAAGGCCGGTACCTCTCTAATTGGTTGGGCAGGGCAGATCATGACAGCACCTCACAATCGGCCACAGCGTGGTACGCATCCTCGGGCTCGCGTTGCTCCTCAATCAGTGCATGGCTACACAGTTTGCGACCAAACTCGCGCCAACCGTCCTGCTGCCAAATGATCTCCAATCCATCGTCATGAAGTTGCACCCGCTCAATCAGCAAACGCAGGATGCGGTGTTGTTCGATGGGGAACAATTGCTCCCAAACCGTGCTCATCTGCCGCATCGCGACCAGCACGGTTGGCTCGTCTAGCTGATCGCGTTCCTTCATCGCCAAGGTGGACTGCCACACGCCGACGATCATCTCCGGTTGCTGTAGGGCTTGATGTACCTGAACCAACACGGCCGCTTCGATCTCGGCGGCAGGCAAATGTCCAATGCTTTGAGACGCACTGGCACTCTGCCGTTTATCGAGATACGGCACATAGTA
>CAITJF010000014.1 GCA_903892645.1 uncultured Nitrosomonadales bacterium
ATGGCTTGTTCGGCGGTGCGATCCACCTCGCTGACGTAATCGGAGTGCGATTTCTTGGTAACGGTGAGGTGGTCGAGGTTGTCGGCGGCACGGTGGATCAGGTTGCCGGCGCGACGAGCGGCCTTCACGGCGATAGTGAGCATGGGATGCATGGGTTGCCTTAAATTTAATGAGCGGTCGGAAAATTCCGGTCGCGTATTTTAGTTGGAATTACGTTTTGGATAAACAGAATCTTATGGACAGTATAAGAGTTGTCCTAAGCCATACCACCCATCCGGGCAACATCGGCGCGGCGGCGCGCGCCATGAAGACCATGGGTTTGCGCCAGCTGTACCTGATCAACCCGCGCCATTTCCCTGATCCACAAGCCGATGCCATGTCAGCCGGAGCCGACGATTTGTTGCGCGAGGCGGTGGTGTGCGGCTCAATAGACGAGGCCTTGCAGGGCACGGTGTTCGTGGCGGCGATGACGGCGCGTCTGCGCGATATTTCGCATGAGGTGCTGACGCCGCGCGAGGCGATGCCGCTGCTGGCGCAACACGCCGCACAGGGGCCGGTGGCGCTGCTGTTCGGCACCGAGATGTCCGGGCTGACCAATGAGGAAATTGGCAAGGCACAAGTGCTGGTGAATATCCCGGCCAATCCGGATTATTCTTCGCTTAATATTGCCGCTGCGGTGCAGGTGATGAGTTATGAGTTGAGCATGGCCGCGCAGGGCATCGTACCGGGTATGCCGGAAGTCCAGCCTGCGCCGCACGAGCAGGTAGAAGGTTTCTTCCGCCACCTTGAAGATACCTTGGTGCAGATCGGGTTTTTCAAAAGCAAACACCCGACCAAGCTGATGCAAAAATTGCGCCGCCTGTATGCGCGTGCGCGGCTGGAGCAGGAGGAAGTCAACATCCTGCGTGGTATTCTGAGTGCCACAACCGAGTACAATGCGCGCCTTAAAACGCGTTACCAACAAGAGCAGAAAGATGTTTAGAGGAATCAGGGAAGATATTGCCAGCGTATTCGAACGCGATCCGGCGGCGCGCAGCACCTTTGAAGTGGTGACCTGCTATCCCGGTTTGCACGCCCGCATTGTGCATCGCTTGACGCATGATTTGTGGCGCGCCAACTTTAAATGGCTGGCGCGTTTCCTGTCGCACATCGGGCGCGGGCTGACCGGCATCGAAATCCATCCGGGGGCGACCATCGGGCGGCGCTTTTTCATAGATCACGGCATGGGTGTGGTGATCGGCGAGACCGCCGAGATCGGCGACGATGTGACGCTGTACCACGGCGTGACCCTGGGCGGCACCTCATGGAAGGAAGGCAAGCGCCATCCAACGCTGGGTAACGGCGTGGTGGTGGGGGCTGGAGCGAAAATACTTGGGCCCATCACCATCGGCGATGGTGCCAAAATCGGCTCCAATGCCGTGGTGGTGAAGGATGTTCCGGCGGGTGCGACTGCCGCAGGAATTCCGGCGCGTATCCTCGATGAGGCAAAGAAGACGCAGGGCTTCAACGCCTACGGCATCGGCAACGACCAGAACGATCCGCTATCGCAGGCCATTCATGGCTTGCTCGGGCATAGCATGGTGGTGGATCAGCGCATCAATCTCATCCTCGAACAACTGGAAAGAATGGGCGTGAACATCGAAGAGGAACGCGCCACCGCCGACAAGTTCGATCCCAATCACCTGAATAAAATAGTTGACTAAAACACTTGGGTATTGTAACGTCCTCCCCGTAGGTTCCTTAGCTGGTTTCACGGATTGAATTTTGAGAGGGCAATTATGCGACTCACTACAAAAGGACGTTTTGCTGTCACCGCGATGGTTGATTTGGCGATTCGCGGCGGGCGTGACCCGGTCACGCTGGCTAGTATCAGCGAGCGGCAGAAGATTTCACTGTCTTATCTCGAACAGCTGTTCGGCAAACTGCGCCGGCACAACATTGTGGAGAGCGTGCGCGGCCCCGGCGGCGGTTATTATTTGGCGCGCCCAGGCGCAAATATCTCGATTGCCGATATCATCGTGGCGGTGGACGAGCCGGTGGATACGACCAAATGCGGCGGCAAAGGCGATTGCCATGACGAGCAGCAATGCATCACCCATGATTTATGGATGGGGCTGAACGACGCTTTATATAGCTATCTGGCGGAGGTGAACTTGCAGCAACTGGTGAATAATCAGGGCAAGACCAATGCGGAAGCGGTGCCGGTGACTATCAGCAAGCGCATGGTCAAGACAGAACCGGCTCCGGTTTGATTGAGCGTATATAAAATACAGGCGACTAAAATGAGTTTGCATCTTCCCGTTTATCTGGATTATTCGGCCACCACACCGGTTGACCCGCGCGTGGCTGAGGCGATGATTCCCTACCTGACCGAGAAGTTCGGCAACCCGGCCAGCCGTTCCCATTCTTATGGATGGGTGGCGGATGAGGCGGTGGAGCGCGCGCGGGAACAGGTGGCGGCGCTGGTGAACGCAGACCCCAAAGAGATCGTCTGGACTTCGGGCGCGACCGAGTCCAACAATCTGGCGCTGAAGGGCGCGGCGCATTTTTATTCGGGCAAGGGCAAGCACATCATCACCATGATGACCGAGCACAAGGCCGTGCTCGATACCGTGCGCGAACTGGAACGGCAGGGATTCTCCGCCACTTATCTGGCTCCCGAAGCGAATGGTTTGCTCGACCTGGAGAAACTCAAGGCGGCATTGCGTCCCGACACCATTATTGTTTCGGTGATGCTGGTTAATAATGAGATTGGCGTGATCCAGGACATCGCCGCTATCGGAGAAATCTGCCGTGACAAGGGTATTCTGTTCCATGTCGATGCGGCGCAGGCCACCGGCAAAGTGGCGATAGATTTGCAGCAATTGAAAGTGGACCTGATGTCGTTTTCCGCGCACAAGACTTACGGCCCCAAAGGTATCGGCGCGCTGTATGTGCGGCGCAAGCCGCGCGTGCGCCTGGAAGCGCAGATGCACGGCGGCGGGCACGAGCGCGGCATGCGCTCCGGCACTTTGCCGACGCACCAGATTGTCGGCATGGGTGAGGCGTTCCGCCTCGCACAACAGGAAATGGCAACCGAAAACGAACGCATCCGCATGTTGCGTGACCGCCTGTGGCGCGGCCTGTCCAGCATGGAAGAGGTACACCTCAACGGCGATATGGAGCAGCGCGTACCGCACAACCTGAATGTCAGTTTCAATTATGTGGAAGGCGAATCGCTGATCATGGCGGTGAAGGATATTGCGGTATCCAGCGGTTCCGCCTGCACTTCGGCAAGCCTGGAGCCGTCCTATGTGCTGCGCGCCTTGGGGCGTAGCGACGAACTGGCACACAGCTCCATCCGTTTTTCCTTGGGACGGTTCACCACCGTGGAAGAAGTAGACTACGCGGTGGAATTGTTGAAGGGCAAGATCAGCAAGCTGCGCGATTTGTCGCCGCTGTGGGAAATGTACAAGGATGGCGTGGATATTAACGCCGTTAAGTGGGCGGCACATTGAGAAAACCGCCCTTTGCCTGTCTGGCGGTATTGTCGGGCGGCTTGTTTACCATTCAAGTAAACGGCGCCACCCTCCGTCTTGCCAGCCAGGCAAATCATCGGTTTTCTTGCGAGAAAGAGTGAGGAATACAAATGTCTTACAGTGAAAAAGTTTTGGATCACTACGAACATCCGCGCAACGTCGGTTCGCTGGACAAGGGCGACGCGCAGGTGGGTACCGGCATGGTGGGCGCACCGGCCTGCGGCGACGTGATGAAGCTGCAAATCAGGGTGGGCAAGGATGGCGTTATCGAGGATGCCAAGTTCAAGACTTACGGCTGTGGTTCGGCAATTGCATCAAGCTCTCTGGTGACCGAGTGGGTCAAGGGCAAGACGGTGGACGAGGCATTGCAGATCAAGAACAGCCAGATCGCCGAGGAGCTGGCGCTGCCGCCGGTCAAGATCCACTGCTCTATTTTGGCGGAGGATGCGATCAAGGCGGCAGTGCAAGACTACAAGAGTAAGCATGGCTCAGTGCTGGAGGCGCCTGCCTGCAGGGAAAATTGCAAGGGGTAAAAAATGGCTATTACATTGACTGAAAACGCGGTAAAGCATGTGCAAAATTTTCTGGCCAAACGCGGCAAGGGTATCGGCCTGCGCGTCGGCGTGCGCACCAGCGGTTGTTCGGGCATGGCCTACAAGCTGGAATTTGTCGATGAAGCTGGCGACGATGATGTCCTGTTTGTGTGCAAAGGAGTGACAGTGCTGGTTGATCCGAAAAGCCTGATCTATGTTAATGGCATGGAGCTGGATTACACGCGCGAGGGCTTGAACGAGGGCTTTAAATTTAACAATCCCAACGTCAAGAGCGAGTGCGGCTGCGGCGAAAGCTTTGGCGTTTAATCCTGATGCAGGCTGTGGCTCCCGGTTTTCAGCAGGACTTTTTCCAACTATTCTGCCTGCCGACAAGCTACCGGCTCGATAACGCGCTGCTTGACCAGTATTACCGTGCGCTGCAGGAACAGGTTCACCCGGACAAATTCTCCCATCTTTCCGAGGCCGAGCGCCGTATATCCATGCAATGGTCTACCCGGGTGAATGAGGCTTACCAGACCTTGAGCAACCCCACCAAGCGCGCGCGCTACCTGCTTTCCCTGCACGGCGTGGATATCCAGGAAGAGAGTAACACCGCGATGCCGGCGGATTTCCTGATGAAGCAGATGGAATGGCGCGAAGCCATTGAGGAAGCCAGGCAGGCGCGCGATGTCGCCGAACTGGACAAGCTGGAGTCGCGCCTGCAGCATGAGTTGCGCGGCCTTGAGGCGCAGCTTGCGGACAGGATTGACGACAGGCAGGACTATGCAGCGGCAGCGGGAGACGTGCGCAAGCTCAAGTTCCTGGAAAAGCTTGCGGAGGAAATCGCTTCCGCCCTTGATGCGCTGGATAGCTGATGGCGCTGCTGCAAATTTCCGAACCCGGTTTGAGCACCGCCCCGCATGAGCATCGGCTGGCGGTGGGCATAGATCTAGGCACCACCAATTCCCTGGTGGCAACGGTGCGCAATGGCATCAGCGTGGTGTTGAACGATGAAAATGGCCGTGCGTTGCTGCCCTCGGTGGTGCGCTACCTTGCCGATGGCAGCACGCGAGTGGGCGAAGCCGCGCAAGCGGTGCAGAGTGAAGACCCCGTCAACACCATCATTTCGGTCAAGCGTTTCATGGGGCGCGGCCTGTCGGATATCGGCGTTGTCAATGGCTTGCCATATCGTTTTGTGGATGCGCCCGGCATGGTGCAATTGCGCACCGTGGCTGGAGTAAAAAGCCCGGTTGAAGTATCGGCGGAAATTCTCAAGGTGTTGCGTACCCGCGCCGAGGAAGCATTGGGTGGCAGCCTGGTCGGCGCCGTGATCACCGTGCCGGCCTATTTCGACGACGCACAGCGCCAGGCCACCAAGGATGCGGCGCGGCTGGCAGGGCTCAATGTGCTGCGGTTGCTTAACGAGCCCACAGCCGCCGCCATCGCCTACGGGTTGGACAATGCCGCCGAGGGGGTGTACGCGGTGTATGACCTGGGCGGCGGCACATTCGACATTTCCATACTCAAACTGTCCAAGGGCGTATTCGAAGTGCTCGCCGCCAACGGCAATTCGGCGCTGGGTGGCGACGATTTCGATCATCGCATCTACTGCTGGCTGCTGGAAAAAAACAATCTTTCTGCACTGGGCGCATCGGACACCCGGTTGCTATTAACGCGCGCGCGCGCTGCGAAGGAAGAACTCACCGAACATGCCGAGACGCGCGTGACCGCCAACCTGTGCAGTGGCGAGGCGATAGATACCGCGCTGACACAGCAGGATTTTCACGACATGAGCCAGAATCTGGTAGAACGCACCCTGCAGCCAATGCGCCGCGCCTTGCGCGATGCCAAGCTTGCGGTTACTGACATCAAGGGCGTGGTGATGGTGGGCGGCGCGACACGCATGCCTCAGGTGCAGCGCGCCGTGGCAGAATTTTTCGGGCAAACGCCGCTGACCAATCTTGACCCGGACAAGGTCGTGGCATTGGGTGCGGCGATACAAGCCAATGTGTTAGCTGGGAATCGTGGCGGCGATGACTGGCTGCTGCTGGATGTGATTCCGCTCAGTTTGGGCATCGAAACCATGGGTGGCTTGACCGAGAAGATCATTCCGCGCAACAGTACTATTCCCACAGCACGTGCGCAGGATTTCACCACCTTCAAGGACGGCCAGACCGCCATGAGTATCCACGTGGTACAGGGCGAGCGCGAACTGGTGGCCGATTGCCGCTCGCTGGCCAAGTTTGACTTGCGCGGCATTCCGCCCATGGTGGCTGGATCAGCGCGCATTCGCATTACTTTTCAGGTGGACGCGGATGGGCTGCTGAATGTGACGGCGCGCGAATTGGGCAGCGGGGTGGAAGCGGCCATTACCGTGAAACCCTCCTATGGCCTGTCCGACGGCGAAATTACACGCATGTTGCAGGATTCCAGCCAACACGCGCAGGGCGATATGCAGTTGCGTGCCTTGCGCGAGCATCAGGTGGAGGCAAGGCAATTGCTGGAGGCCGTGCAGAACGCGCTGGCACAGGATGGCGCAGCCTTGCTCGACCAAGCCGAGCAGGCGCACATTCGCGCCAGCATGGACGAATTGCGCACGGTGCTGCAAACTGACGACCATCACGCCATCAAGCGTGCCATCACCCAGTTGAACGATGCCACTGTGGCTTTTGCCCAGGCGCGAATGGACAAGAGCGTGTCGCGTGCGCTGGGCGGGCGTAAACTGACCGACTTGGAGGTGTAAACTTGCCGCAGATAATCGTATTGCCGCATGAAGAACTGTGCCCCACGGGCAAGGTGTTTGATGCTGCACCGGGCATTTCCATCTGTGACGCCCTGTTGCAGCACGATGTGGAGATCGAACATGCCTGCGAAAAATCCTGCGCCTGCACCACTTGCCATGTCATCATGCGCGAGGGGTTTGATTCGTTGGCTCCTGCGGAGGAAATCGAGGAAGATCTGCTGGACAAGGCATGGGGGCTGGAGCCGAATTCGCGCTTGAGTTGCCAGGCGATGGTGGGTGACAAGGATTTGGTGATCGAAATACCCAAGTACACCATCAACATGGTAAAGGAGAGTTAGCAAAATGAAATGGACTGACGTTCGCCTGATCGCCATTGAACTGGCGGAAGCGCATCCCGAAATTGATCCGCACACGATACGCTTTACCGACCTGCACAATTGGGTGGTGGAACTCGAGGATTTCGACGACGATCACAATCATGGCGGCGAAAAAGTTCTCGAAGCCATTCAGATGGCGTGGATAGACGAGGCAGAGTGATGCTGCAATGCTGTGTAAATATTGCCAACCGCTGGCTGTATCTGGCTGGCGTGGTAGTCATCGCCGGGCTGTTCGGCGCGGCGCTCTATCTGCAATACGTCCTGCATCACGAACCCTGTCCGCTGTGCATGATTCAGCGCTTTATCTTCATCGCCATGCTGGCGCTGTTCGTCATCGCTGCTCTGCACAATCCCAAACGCACCGGCGCAAAAATGTATGCCGCACTGATAGGGTTGTTTGCATTAAGCGGCGTAGGGGTCGCCAGCCGCCACATCTGGATACAACACCTGCCGAAAGACGAAGTGCCCGCCTGCGGCCCCGGGCTGGACTACATGCTGGAAAATTTTCCCATGTCCGAAGTGTGGAAAGAACTTATGCATGGCTCCGGCGAATGCGCCGCCAAGGGCTGGACTTTCCTCACCCTCGGTATTCCCGAGTGGTCGCTGGTCTGGTACGTGCTGCTCGGTGCATGGGCGGTGATGATTGCGCTTAGGAAACCCGCCTGATTTTTCGCCTTGGAGTGTTTTGACGTACCCTCCTGCCCGCCAATGAAAAAATCCCCCTTTCTGCTGTTCATGTGGTTGGTGCTATTTATGGCGACGGCACTTGCAGAACCACAGCAGGATGAGGGTATTGAAGTCAAGGTACAGGTGGTGGGAGAGAATGTGATTGTTGATCTCAGCCTTGTTGTCCCTGCCACGCGGCAACAAGTTTGGGCCGTGCTGACCGATTTTGACCACATGGCTGGCTTCATCTCAAACCTGAAGGAAAGCAAGGTGGTAAGTACTTCAGCCGACACCATGAAAGTTTTTCAGCGCGGCTCCGCAAAGTATGGCCCGATCAAATTCCTGTTTGAGTCAACGCGTGAAATGCAGTTGGCTCCCTTTGATAAAATCCAGTCGCGCATGATCAGCGGCAACATGCGCAAGATGGAAGGCACGACGCAATTGGTTGATGAAGGGGCGCAAACACGGATCATCTACCACACGGATTCCATCCCGGGAGTCTGGATTCCTCCGATAGTGGGAAAGGTTTTCATCGAGCATGAAATTCGGGAGCAATTTCGGGAAATGCGGGATGAAATAATCAGGAGAAAGCAGTCAACTACCCAAGGTCCGCAGGTCGCTGGCGTGCTGCATGGATGCATAGCGCGGCGCCACACATAACGCCGCAGGCCTGCCCAGCCTCACCAGAATTTTTAATCGCCAAACAGCAAGATTATAGACATCAGGCATACCCCAAGCGGATTATTTACTCCACATGCAAATAAGGAGTAAGCTTTTCGCGTCACCAACTAATGGAGGATGCCATGATCAACATCAAGCAACTGCTGGCGGATGAAGCGGAACATTTGCTGGCACATCGCTGCACAGGAATTCCCAAGGAATCGCTGCACCTGCCGGGGCCGGATTATGTTGATCGTGTGGTGGCGGTGAAAGACCGCAAACCCGGCGTGCTGCGCAGCCTGCAGGCGTTTTACGGCCACGGGCGTTTGGCAAACACCGGCTACCTGTCGCTGCTACCGGTGGATCAGGGCGTGGAGCATTCCGGCGGCGCATCGTTCGCGCCGAACCCGATGTATTTCGACCCGGAGAACATCGTCAAGCTGGCGATCGAAGGCGGCTGCAACGGCGTGGCCTCCACGCTCGGCGTGCTGTCCTCGGTGGCACGCAGCTACGCGCACAAGATTCCGTTCATCGTGAAAATCAACCACAACGAACTGCTCACCTATCCCAACATGTTCGACCAGACGCTGTTCGCCAGTGTGGATCAGGCATTCGACATGGGCGCGGTGGCGGTGGGCGCGACAGTGTTTTTCGGCTCCGAACAATCGCGCCGCCAGATACAGGAAGTCTCGGAAGCGTTTGAACACGCGCACGAACTCGGCATGGCCACTTTCCTGTGGGCTTACCTGCGCAACCCGGCGTTCAAGACTGCGGACAAGGACTATCACGTTGCCGCCGACCTCACCGGGCAGGCCAACCATCTCGGCGTGACCATTAATGCCGACATCATCAAGCAAAAAATGGCCGAGAACAACGGCGGCTACAATGCCATCAAGTTCGGCAAGACCAGCCCCAAGGTGTATAGCGAACTCACTACTGACCATCCGATAGACCTGGTGCGCTACCAAGTGGCGAACTGCTACATGGGGCGTGTCGGCATGATCAATTCCGGTGGCGAATCCGGCAAGGACGACCTGCACCAGGCTGTGCGCACCGCCGTGATCAACAAGCGCGCTGGGGGCATGGGGCTTATTTCAGGACGCAAGGCATTCCAGAAACCGATGCAGGAAGGCATCGCGTTACTCAACGCGATTCAGGATGTGTATGCGTCAAAAGAGGTGACGGTGGCATAAGTACACTCAATTGATCTAGCTGTCAGTGTTGTGCCAAGGCAGATAATTAGCGTACGTGTGACGATTTATTTAACCAGGAAGTCATTAGAATTCAGCCAGTACCTTGACGTTTTTCAGCTCCGTGGAAGCGCTGATATAGCCTATCGCGCCAGAAACTTTTTGCACAAAAGCCAGCATAGCCTGGTCGGATTCCTGTACCAATGGCGGCGTCATGCCCTTGAAATGCATTCTGTTCCAGTGAGCGTCCAGTGCGGCTTGCGGCTGTCCGAATACGCGCATTGAAAATACGGCTCGCGCATTACTGCCGACTTCGCGATTCACGGGAATAATTCTCATGCCGTCCTGCCAGTTGCTTGTTCTGAGCAGATAGATTGCGGACAGTTCATCCGGGGTAAGTTTTGCAGCGGGCACACTGGGGTTGGCAATCACGATAAAATCCGCCGCCCACAAATTGCCGCACCCGAGCAGCAGCAATACAACGACCAATAATCTGTTTAATCCGGCCATGTTAGAAGAATGCAGAAAACGAGGCGAAGAGCCCGGTCGAAATATTCAGCTGCTGGCCATATTGCTTCACATACTCAAGTTTCCAGATCGTGGACGACGCCGACTTATAGGAAGCTCCGAGTAAGGAATGTTCTGAGGCAGTGCTGTATCCGCGATCGGCAAAATACTCGTACCTGCCCAGCAAATTCCAGTGCTCGTTTAGCGCGTATGCGCCCTGCAAATAGGCACCCCACTCGTTATCACGCACCCGGGCAGCATTGATGCCGGAAAGGTGTGCATGAAACCCTTCCGTTTCCAATGCCAAGGGCCCGAATTCTTTGTTAAAGTTGAATCCGGCCAGGGTTTGTTGCTCATCCGTATTTTCGACTTGCGAATGTTGGAAAGATAAACCCAGCTTGTCGTTAATCCCCGATGGCCAATTCAGGTGAAGGCCGGCGACATGCACATAATTGCGCAGGAACATCAAGGTTCTTTTCGGCAAAATTTCGCCACTCGGTTGCATATAAAGCTGGATTTCCGGCAACGCACTCTTGAAGTCAGCGTAATTCAGGGAAATTCCGCTGGTGAACTGGTTGAAGCCGCGATAGGTAGTCATGGGGCGTGTCGTGGTCCATACCAGCGGGGCGGCGTGAACAAGATTCCATTCACCGAACGGCGTCAGCATCTTGCCGATCCGCAGGGATAAATTATCGGTCAAGTGGCTATCGTTATAAAGCCGTTCAAGATCGACATCCCCGGAGTTATTCGAAAACAGCCTTCCGCCTGCTTGAAGGACGGTAATACGAGTGAGTTCAGTTTCAAGAAATGGGTTCAACCACTTGTTAATATGTCCCGTAATGAAAAGGCTTACATCATCCACAACCAGTTTGGCCTTGCCCGCAGAAGGATTTGAAGCAATGACCTCGACATAACCGGAATAATTGAAGTTGCCAGGATTGACAGGTTGCGCCTGCTGGGGTTCTTCCCCAGCCACTGCTGCATGAGTTCCGCCGGTTAGCAAGCTGAGCAGGAGAACATTCAGAGTTAAAAGGTGGCGCATAATGTCTTCCTGTTTGAATAGTGGATTTCCAAGTTAACGATTGTCACATGAATTTCTACACGGTGTAAGAGGCTGCCTATGGTGTATCACGAGTTTTACTGCTAGATTGCGGGAGAATAATTTATGGATTTTCCATTATTTTAATTTAGGGCTTTATCTGGTTTCTGTTCACATCACGCCGGCTGAACGTGAATAGACACTAGAAGCATGCAATAAATGCGATGATCACCCCTGCCAAACTCTTATTAGCACGCATCGTGCGCATATTGGAATGGCGTCGCTTCGGCCAGTGGTTACCGTTGCTGGTGCTGGCTACTTCCCTGGTAATCACTCACCTGCTATGGAAAAATCAGTATCAAGAATCCTCACGGGAGCTGCAAACCGAATTTGATTCTCACGTGCGCGAAGCCATGCGCCATATCGAGGATCGCATGAAGGTGTATGAGCAGATGCTGCGCGGCATAATGGTTTTATTCAACACGTTCGGGAACATCGGACGAGATGATTTCCATACTTACATCATCAAACTACAGCTGGAAAAAAACTACCCCGGTGTCCAAGCGGTAGGCTTTGTGCCGATCGTGCCAAGGGCAGAGAAGGATAAGCATATTGCCGCTATGCGCAAGGAAGGTTTTCCTGCGTACACCATACAGTCCGAAGGCAAGCAGGACACCTATGCTCCAACCTTCTACATTGAGCCATTTTCCGGCTCCAATTTGGGTGCCCTTGGTTACGATATGTTTGCCGAACCGGTGAATCGCATCGCCATGGAACAGGCGCGTGACACCGGTAACCCGGTTAATACCGGCAAGGTGCTACTACGGGAGACCGACGACCACTTACGGGCTGGATTTCTGACCTTTGTACCTGTTTACAAGAATGGGGAGCCACACGATACCATCGCCGAGCGCCGCGCCAATATTATAGGCTGGGCCTATTTGTCGTTTCACATGGAATCCCTGATGGCTAACATCCTCGGCGAGGCTTCTACCATGATTGATATTGAACTCCTTGACGGCAAGACCTTGTTTGACGAATCGCTGATGTACGATTCCGATCCCAGCGCCAGCCACCTTTCCGGAAGCTCAAGTGCCCGGTTCAGGGCCGCCAAGCAGATTGGAATTGCAAACCACACCTGGACGTTGGCGGCGCATTCCTTGCCCACCTTTGATAGGCAACTGGAGGG
>CAITJF010000015.1 GCA_903892645.1 uncultured Nitrosomonadales bacterium
GAAGAGTATGGCATCGACATCCTGCGGGTGCAGGAAATCCGTGGCTACGATGCCGTCACCGCCATCGCCAACACACCGGAATTCATCAAGGGTGTGATCAACCTGCGCGGCATCATCGTCCCCATCGTGGACATGCGCATCAAGTTCAACCTTAAAAACGTTGAATACAACCAGTTCACCGTGGTGATCATCCTCAATCTTTCCCATCGTGTGGTGGGCATGGTGGTGGACGGTGTGTCCGACGTGATCACGCTCACACCGGAGCAGATCAAGGCGGCGCCGGAATTCGGTGCTTCGCTGGACACTCAGTACATCATGGGGCTGGGCGCAGTGGAGCAGCGCATGATCATCCTGATGGACATCGAGCGGCTGATGACCAGCCGCGACATGGACCTGGTCGAAATGGCAGTGGCATAACACCAATAACTTAATAACCTTGAGGAGAATTAAATGTTGTCATTCAGCAAGCTCAAAATGAGAACAAAGTTGGTGTTGATCGTTCTCGTTCCATTGTTGGGGCTCATGTATTTTTCGATCAGCAGCACCCTTGAAAAAGCCGGCATTACCCGCGAAATGGGCAAGCTGGAATCTCTGGTAGGACTGTCAGTCAAGATCGGTAGCCTCGCCCACGAACTGCAAAAAGAACGGGGCATGACGGCAGGCTTTCTGGGCAGTAAAGGCGTCAAATTTTCCAGCGAACTGCCAGCGCAACGCAGTGTCACGGATAAGAAAATTGGTGAGCTGAAACAGGTGCTAGCCACTTTCAATGCAGACCAGTTTGGCTCATTCCTGAAGAGCTCGCTAAACGAAGTATTGAAAAATATTGATGAACTTGGTGTTAAGCGCGGTGCGGTTTCTGCGCAGGCTATCCCTGCGCAGGAGGCGGTTAGCTATTACACCAGAACCATCGCCATATTCCTGAATATCCCAAATCAAGCATCGACACTCAGTAGCGATAGCCATGTTTCACGGTTGGCATCTGCCTATGCAGCCCTATTGCTGACCAAGGAACGTGCCGGGCAAGAGCGCGCCATCCTCACTGCCGTATTTGCGGCGGACAAATTCACGCCGGAAATTTTCGCACGGTTCTTTTCAAATGCTTCCGCACAGGATGTGTATACAAAAGTTTTTGATACTTATGCTCTTGATGAGCAAAAAGAGTTTTACAAAAACAAGATCAGCGGCCCGGCGGTAGATGAAGTAGCAGCAATCAAAAAAACCACAATGGAAAGGGCAAGCGAAAAGAGCCTGGGCATGGATAGCGAGCACTGGTTTAAGGTGGTAACCGAGAAAATCAACCTGTTAAAGGAGGTTGAGGACAAGTTATCCGGCGATCTGCTGAAAACCACCGAGCAGCTCAAGGGGCAAGCCCAGGCCATGATGTTTTTTTACATTGTGATTTCAGTGGGAGCGCTGCTGGCCACGATAGTATTTGCCATGTACATGATCCGCATCATGCTGCGCCAACTCGGCGGTGAACCGGTCTACGCGGCGGAAGCGGTGCATAAAATTGCCGGCGGCGACCTGTCCATTGCGCTAGACATCAAGGCAGGCGACGACAGCAGCCTGCTGTATTCCCTGAAAGCCATGCAAGACAGCCTGCGAGGATTGATCGGCGAGGTCAAGGGCGCCATCGACAACATCACCACCGGTGCCGGGGAGATTGCCGCCGGCAACAGCGACCTGTCGCAGCGCACCGAAGAACAGGCTGCATCGCTCGAAGAAACCGCGGCCAGCATGGAACAGCTGACTTCCACCGTGAAACAGAATGCCGAGAACGCCAGGCAGGCCAACCAGCTGGCAAGAGGCGCCAGCGACATTGCCTCGAAGGGTGGGACCGTGGTGGGCCAGGTGGTGGGCACCATGAGCTCGATCAACGAATCCTCGCGCAAGATCGTGGACATTATTTCTGTTATTGATGGCATCGCCTTCCAGACCAACATCCTGGCCCTGAACGCCGCAGTCGAAGCCGCCCGGGCCGGCGAACAGGGCCGTGGCTTTGCCGTCGTCGCCTCCGAAGTCCGCAGTCTGGCCGGTCGCAGCGCCGAAGCCGCCAAAGAAATCAAAACCCTCATCA
>CAITJF010000016.1 GCA_903892645.1 uncultured Nitrosomonadales bacterium
AGGTCCATCTTGTTGACCGCAAGCACCACATGCCGGATGCCCATCATGTCCACAATGCGGCTGTGGCGCCGGGTTTGTGTGAGCACCCCTTTGCGGGCATCAATCAAGATCACGGCCAGGTCAGCGGTCGATGCGCCGGTGGCCATGTTGCGCGTGTACTGCTCATGCCCAGGGGTGTCCGCCACGATGAAGCGGCGCTTATCGGTTGCAAAGAAGCGGTAGGCCACATCGATCGTAATACCTTGCTCACGCTCAGCCTGCAGGCCATCGACCAGCAGTGCCAAGTCCAATTTTTCGCCCTGGGTGCCATACTGGCGTGAGTCGCTTGCCAGCGAAGCCAATTGATCGTCAAAAATGCTCTTGCTCTCGAATAGCAGGCGGCCAATCAGTGTGCTCTTGCCGTCGTCCACGCTGCCGCAAGTGATAAAGCGCAGCGTTTCCTTGTTGCTTTGGTTGCCAAGAAATTCTGCAATGTCTTTTGCATGAAGGGTATTCATCAGAAATAACCCTCCTGCTTCTTCTTTTCCATGGAGCCGGGCACGTCAGAGTCAATGAGGCGACCCTGGCGCTCGGAGCTGCGCGCGTTGAAGGTCTCGGCTATCACGGCTTCAAGCGTGTCGGCATCACTTTCGATAGCGGCCGTCAGCGGCCAACACCCCAGCGTGCGAAAACGCACCCTGCGCATTTCGACTTCTTCTCCGGGCTTGAAGGGGAGCCGCTCATCATCCACCATGATCCATTGGCCACCACGATTGACCACCGGGCGTTCGGCCGCCAAGTACAACGGCACGATCGGGATATTCTCAGCATGGATGTACTGCCAGATGTCGAGTTCGGTCCAGTTACTGATCGGAAACACCCGAATGGTCTCATCCGGCCTGATGCGAGTGTTGTACAAATTCCAGAGCTCCGGGCGCTGCGCTTTCGGGTCCCAACGGTGACCGGGCGCACGAAACGAGAACACGCGCTCTTTTGCGCGGGACTTTTCTTCATCACGCCGCGCCCCACCAAGCACCACATCAAAACCATTGGCATCGAGCGCCTGCTTAAGGGCCTGGGTCTTCATTACGTCGGTGTGGTAGTTGCTGCCGTGGGTAAATGGCCCTACCCCTTCTGCCAAGCCTTCAGGGTTGGTGTGGGTGATGAGCGTCATGCCGGTCTCTGCCACCATGCGGGTACGGTGCGCGTACATCGCCTTGAACTTCCAGCCAGTGTCGACATGAAGCAACGGGAATGGCGGCGGCGCCGGATAAAACGCCTTGCGTGCCAGATGCAACATCACCGAGGAGTCTTTGCCGATGGAGTACATCATCACTGGGTTGCTGGCCGTTGCCACCGCCTCGCGGATAATTTCTATGGATTCAGCTTCGCGTGAATTTGACATTTTATTTTTCCCTTAATTCGCACTCGTGCTGGGTGTTTCATTTTCAGGGAGTATTTGGGTTGCTGGGTATCGGCGATGAGGTTGTTAGTGTAAATTTGGTTCGCTCCAGGCCTCCGCAATTGACGAATGTGTGGCGCAATTAGGGTTTCCCCTAATCCATTAAAGCGAAAAAGTTATGAAC
>CAITJF010000017.1 GCA_903892645.1 uncultured Nitrosomonadales bacterium
AAAACGAAGTCCGCATTATAGGGGTATTGAAAGCAGTGTCAAGAAAAACGGTGCGAAAACACATGTTGCAAACGCCCATGTTTCCGCCACCGTGACGGGCATCCCTGTATAATGCGCCGCTGCGCGACAAGCCCATCGGCCCGTGCATTTCGACATTACCCCATCTCGCCCGGGTGGTGAAATTGGTAGACACAACGGACTTAAAATCCGTCGCTTGGGTAAAACCAGCGTACCGGTTCGATTCCGGTTCCGGGCACCAATCCTGCTGACTAATGCTGAGCAAACTCAATCCCACACAACGCCAAGCGGTGAAGTATCTTGACGGCCCCTTGCTGGTACTCGCCGGAGCGGGCAGCGGCAAGACACGCGTCATCACCCACAAGCTGGCTTACCTGATCGAGCAATGCGGCTATGCACCGCACAACATCGCCGCCATTACCTTCACCAACAGGGCCGCGAACGAAATGCGCGAGCGTGTAAGCAAACTGCTGACCGGGCGTGATGCCAAAGGGCTGACCGTCAGCACCTTCCACGCGCTAGGCATGCAAATCCTGCGCATGGAAGCCGAACTGCTCGGTTACAAAAAACAGTTCTCGGTTTTTGACAGCGCGGACACGGCGAAAATCATCAGCGAGTTATCAGGCGCGCCGGACAAGCAGGAAATTCGCACCGCGCAAAGCGTCATCTCCAACTGGAAAGCCTCGTTCACCTCTCCCGAGCAGGCGTTAAACCAGGCAGAAAACGAAATGCAGCAACACACGGCGCGGCTCTATGCGCGCTATCAGGAAACGCTACGCGCCTATCAGGCAATGGATTTCGACGACCTGATCCGCCTGCCGGTGGAATTATTCAAGAATTTCCCCGAAGCCCTGCTGCGCTGGCAGCAGCGCTTCCGTTACCTGCTGATAGACGAATATCAGGATACCAACGATTGCCAGTACCAGATGACACGCCTGCTGGCCGGCAGCCGCGCCACACTCACTGCGGTGGGCGACGACGACCAGGCGATTTATTCCTGGCGCGGGGCGAGCACCGAAAATTTGCAGAACCTGCAAAACGACCACCCGAACCTGAATGTCATCAAGCTGGAGCAAAACTACCGCTCCTCGCAGCGCATACTGTCCTGCGCCAACCATCTGATAGGCAACAACACCAAGCTGTACGAGAAAAAACTGTGGAGCGAACACGGGCCGGGCGACCCCATCCGCGTGTTCGCCGCCAAAGACGGGGAAAACGAAGCCGAGTCCGTGGTGATGCGCCTGCTGGGGCACAAGTTCGAGCACGGCACGCGCTTTGCCGATTACGCCATCCTGTACCGCAGCAATCACCTGTCGCGTGTCTTTGAAGAACAGTTGCGGACACAGAAAATACCCTACACCGTCAGCGGCGGCACCTCATTTTTCGACCATGCGGAAATCAAGGACATCATCGCCTACCTGAGACTGATCGCCAACACCGACGACGACCCGGCCTTTATCCGCGCCATCACCACGCCCAAACGTGGCATCGGCAACAGCACGCTGGAAAAACTCGCGATCTATGCCGCTGAGCGCAACATCAGCCTGTTTGCAGCCGCATTCGAAAGCGGCATGGTGCATCAGATTCAGGAACGGCAACACGAAGACCTGATGACGTTCTGCAACTTCATCAACCGCATGGAAGCGCGCGCCGGGAAGGAAGCCTGCGCGCCGGTGCTGGCGGACTTAATGAGCGCCATTGATTATGAAACGTGGCTGTTCGACAGCCACGAGCCGCGCCAAGCCGAAACCAAATGGGCCAACGTGCAGGATTTCATCGGCTGGATCAACCGCAAATCGGAAGCTGACGAAAAAAGCATGACCGCCATGACGCAGACCATCGCCCTGATCAACCTGCTTGATTCGCGCGAACAGGAAACCGATGCGGTCAGCCTGTCCACGCTGCATGCCGCCAAGGGACTGGAATTCGGGCATGTGTTTCTCGTCGGCGCGGAAGAAGGCGTCCTGCCGCACGAGCGCAGCGAAGCCCCGGAGCAGATCGAGGAAGAGCGCCGCCTGATGTATGTCGGCATCACCCGCGCGCAACGCTCGCTGCAAATCAGCTACTGCACCAAACGCAAGCGCGGCAAGGAATGGGCGGCGTGCGGACCCAGCCGTTTCATCGCCGAACTGCCGCAGGGTGAAATGGTTTATTCAGGTGTGGCTGCGGCAGGCAGCGCGCCTGTGATCAGCAAGAATGAGGGGATGGAAAAACTGGCGCGGCTGAAGGCGATGCTGGGATAGGTTTATCCAGCGTGGCCCGGATGCAGGCCGAATAATCAGCCTGCGTGTGTTGTTGGGGCTTTAGCCCCTTACAACCACGGCGTACCCCTTGGGTGTACTAGGACGATATTTTTTATCGTCCTAGTCGAATGGCTAGTTGTTTCATCAGGCCGTAATCCGGTATCCAAGAACATCCCGAATTCCATTACATTCCATCCGGGCTACCAGAATGCCTTCTGTCCGGAAAAATTTCCCCACACCTCGTGCAACTCGTCCATGCGACTCGCGAAATCATGCTCAATCCAGCCACGGATGAGAGTGAGCATCTCATGCCGCGCCGCATTATCCAGCTCATCGAGCAGGCGGCGCGCGACAGCGATATCGTTCAACATGCCCAATGTGTCTTGCAACGGAGCCAACGCGGACAGGTAGCGCTTGGCCTTGGCGCCCGCATACAACGAAGCAAACAGTTCCGCGCTGTAGCGCAGTTTCTTGCAGGCGATGCGCAGCGCATGCAGCTGGCTGGCATCCGCGCCCGCCAGGTTCTTGCCGCGCTTACCCACCTGTTTGCTGCGTTTCTTCAATATCTGCGCGGTGAATTGTGGCAAGCTTAAACCAGCGTCAACAGGCGGTTCGCGCCAATAATCGCCATGCATCCACGCGCCGAAGCGCAACAGCAGACGCTGATAATTTTGCGACTGCAAGGCATCCCGCACTTTTGCGTGATGCTGTTCACGCAATTTTGCACTGGCGCTTAGCACATTGCGCAATCCGGCATGTGCATGCAGGTGTGCATGCGCCTGTGCCAATATTTGGGTGGTGAAAACATCCCATTCACGCGAGCGGCCCAGTTCCACGCTCAGTTCCGCCACCTGCTCATTTAACACAGCCAGCTCGTCATCGGCACGGAAAGTTTTTGCCATGCCCAGCACCACGCGCAAGCGGCGCAGCGCGACACGCACCTGATGCAGGTATTCGTCATCCAGCTTATGTACCGCGCCAGGCACATTGACTTGCAAATGAAACAGACACGGCCAGATCATAGCCTGCAATGCGCAGGGTACATCTGGGCATTTCGAAATGTCCGGCGTGGCCGCCTTGGTCACCGCAGGCTTGGCGTGGGCATATAGGCGATAGCCATATTCCGCCTTGCTGGTGTGCTCCACTTCCAGCGGCACGATGTCGAGCAATGCCAGCGCCAGTTTGAACAACTGCACCGGTTCGCCGGATTTGAGCTCGAGTTCCAGTTCAGAAATTGGCCGTGTACGCCGCCCTGCCCTGACCTTGCCGCTGTCCATGCTGAGTTCGATTTCCGCGCCCCCGAAGGCCAGCATACGGCTGGTGCGGGAAAAATCCGTCACAAATACCGGCTGTAGTTTTTTGCGCACAGCATGCGGCAAACGCTGGCCGCCGCAGGCTTCCAGCGCCGCGAAGTCGAGTGCCTCTCCGGCCACCGGCGCTTCCCATTCATGGCGCTGATGCAGCCCCGCCTGCACCTCTCCGCCGCCCTTTAAAGTTTGCAGCCATTGCCGCCCGGCCCGGCGCAAGCGCAATGCCATTGCCGATTGGTGCAATTCAAGTTTCGGCGTGTCGTAATAAATGTTGTACAGCTTGCGCGTAGTGGCGCGTGTCGTTGCAAGTGTTTTGAGCAAGGGGTGGCGCTTGAGCCGGTTCAGATGCTCAGGGGCAATGCGCAGTTTAAGTTCGGTTTCGACTGCCATATCTCACTCAAGCGAAGTGTAGAGCGTTTACTATAACAGGCTATTGGAAAACCCTGTCTTGCCTATCGGCTGATCAAAAAGACACGAAGCGTTTGGCTGCCGCTTGTGATGCCACAAAATAAAGCGTTTAATCCAAACCGCATAAGGTTGTTCAACCCATACGACGGTGTCAACTCCACATTCTTGCGCAGCAAGTGGATTGCCTGCCTTGTAATTGTGAAATGGAATGACTCATGCCATCCATACTTCGTGTCGTGCAGGCCGATATCACCACCCTCAAGGTCGATGCCATCGTCAACGCTGCCAATTCTTCACTGCTGGGCGGCGGGGGTGTAGACGGGGCGATCCATCGTGCCGCCGGGCCGGAGCTGCTGCATGAGTGCAGCCTGCTGGGTGGCTGCAAGGCAGGTGAAGCGAAGCTCACCAAGGGCTATCGCCTGCCGGCAAAGCTCATCGTTCACACCGTAGGCCCGGTCTGGCGCGGCGGCACGCACGGCGAGCCGGAGCTGCTGGCTTCCTGCTACCGCAACTCGCTACGGATTGCCGCCGCTCATGGCGCGCACACCATCGCGTTTCCTTGCATCAGCACAGGTGTCTACGGTTATCCTGTAGAGCTTGCTGCCCAAGTCGCAGTTGAAACCGTTAGCTCATCGCTGCCGCAACTCGATTCGATCCGCGAAGTAATCTTCTGCTGCTTTTCCGCCAGCGATTCTGCCATCTATCAAAGGCTCGTCGATGCCTTAACAGGCACCAGTTGCGAGCCGGTGCGCGTCCTGAATCCATGCGATGACAAAAATACTTTTGCTGCTACTGGCGATGCTTATAGCGGGTCTTGCGGCGGCTGCGGAAGGCGGGACGGGACGGGCGGCGCAGGGCATTAACCTGCCTGCACCGCCCGCGACAGGGGCGATGAGCCAGAGTCGCTGGCGCATCGCCGCTCGGTGCGCGAACTCCCCCATGCGAGGCAATCATCCTAGAAACCGCAGTTGGCATTTGTAGGAGCGGACCATGCCCGCGAATTATCTGGTCGCGGGCATGGCCCGCTCCTACGGGTGCCCGGCTATAAATTTCACAGACAAAATGACTCTCCGATGAGTTATGTGAAAAGTGCAAAGATCAATCATCACGCGGCTTTTCATAAAAATACAAATGGTCAACTGCGGTTTCTAGGATCATTTGCGGCAACTGCACGTGGGTGCGCATGCTTCCTGTTTGTCGTGCATGGCTCGTTCATCGAACAGGATGCTGGAGAGCATGGCCACGCCCGGCCCGGTGAAGGCGTAAGGTGCAGCCTGGCTTGAAATCGCAATTTGTGATTTCAAGTCGGCAAATTCATCGGGTTTCAACTGGAACACAGAATCTTCCGGGAAGCATTCGATATTACGTTCGACGGCTTGATTCAGCACCTGCGGCTCAATTTCATATATTTCCGCCAAAGTCATACTGAGCATGACCTTCTGCCCGCGGATAAAAAATATATTTGATTCGTTGCGCTCCTCAGAAGCAACCGGTTGCTTGTCTGTCATGGTTCATTTTCCTTTCGAAGCATTCTACAGATTTCTCAATGTGCGCCGCGACTGGCGACAAACGGGGGCTTTGCCCACCAGATCAGCGTGACGAGCGACAGCATCAGCAGGGCGGATATGGTCAAAATATGATCCGTGGCGAGGGTGTAAGACTGTGTGGTAATCACCTGCTCCAGATAGGCATAGGCGACATCGCCCGGCATGCCGAGCTGGTGCAACTGGCTCAGGTAATCGTTCGCCACCGGATTGTAGGGATGAATATTTTCCATCAGCCTGGCGTGGTGCTCGGCAGCCTTGCTGGTCCACAGCCAAGTGGTGATGGCGGTGCCGAAACTGGCACCCAGGTTGCGCATGAAATTGGTGAGCCCGGAGGCTGCCGCAACGCGCTCTGCAGGCAAGCCGGATAGGCTGATGGTGACCAGCGGCAGGAAGAAACAGCTGATGCCGATGCCCATGAACAAACGGCTCAGCGCCACCGACCAGTAGTCGATATCCGGGGTAAAGCGCGCGCTCCAGAAACCCACCAAGGCAAACACGATGAAACCGAAAGTGGTGATGCCGCGCGCATCGACGCGGTTGATGTTGGCGCCGATGATCGGCCCCATGACGAGCGCCAGCACCCCGCCGAAGGCGATGGCCTTGCCTGCCCATAGCGAGGTGTAACCCTGGTAGGTCTGCAACCACAAAGGAACGATGACGACCACGCTGAAGAAAGCCATCGAACCCAGCAGCAGGCATACCGCCCCCACCAGAAAATTGCGCCGTGCAAACAGGCTCAGATCAACCAGAGGAGTGGTTTCGCCCAGCTCCCAGACAATAAACACCAGCAGCGCGATTGCCGCCATCACGCCCAGCGTGACAATAAACCCTGAATTGAACCAGTCCAGCTCGTTGCCCTTGTCGAGCAGGATTTGCAGTGAACCGACCCCGACGATCAACAGGGACAATCCGACCCAATCCATTTTCTGGTGGCGATTGCCGGGTTGCAGCGCATCGCGGTCTGCCAGCAGGATGGCCACGGAAATACCGACCAGCAAGCCGAGCGGCAGGTTGATCAGGAAAATCCAGTGCCACGAGGTGTTGTCGGTCAGCCAGCCGCCCGCCAGCGGCCCGACAATCGGCGCGATCACCGTGGTCATCGCCCAGATGCCCAAGGCCATGCCGCGCCGGTGCGGCGGAAAAATAGCCGCGAGCAGTGTTTGCGACAGCGGGATCATGGATGCGCCGAATACCCCTTGCAGCACCCGGGCGGCGAGCAGCATCGGAAAACTGAATGACATTGCACACAACAGCGAAGCCATGGTGAACAGCAGGGTCGCGGCAACGAAGCTGCGCACCTCGCCAAAACGCCCGGCAAGGAATCCAGCCAGCGGCAGCATAATGGCCTCGGCCACCGAATATGAGGTGATGATCCAGGTGCCCTGCGTCGGGCTGACCGCGAAATTTCCGGCCATGGTGGGCACGGCAACATTGACGATGGTCAGGTCCAGAATGTTCATGAACGAGCCCATGCCGAGCGCCAGTGTTGCCAAGATTAATTTAATGCCGCTCAGTGTGGCAGGTTGTCCAGCAGCGGCTGGTGCAGCGTTCACTTGCGCCCCAGGTTGTCGGCGATAATTTGCGCCACCCGCGCATCGGCGGCCTTGATGTCCTGCGCATATACCGAGGTGGTAGCAATCGCCGCCGTGTTGGGCAGTGTGGTCAGCGCCGCGCCGCTGCGGTCATGCGTGTCTATGGCGGCGTTCATGGATAGCCCGATACGCAGCGGATGCGCCTGCAACTCCTGGGCATCCAGTGCGATGCGCACCGGCAAACGCTGCACGATTTTCACCCAGTTGCCGGTGGCATTCTGCGCGGGCAGCAAAGCGAAGGCGGAGCCGGTACCCGGCGCCAGGCCCAGCACCCTGCCATGAAAAATGGCCGAGCCGCCGTAGAAGTCAGAAGTCAGTGTGGCCGCTTGCCCGATGCGCACGTCGCGTAATTCGGTTTCCTTGAAATTGGCATCCAGCCATACCTTGTCGAGCGGCACAATTGCCATCAGCGAAGCGCCGGGCATAACCCGCTCGCCGATCTGCACCGAACGCTTGGCCACCTGCCCGCTGACCGGCGCCAGTACGCGGGTACGCGCCAGCGCGAGGGCTGCTTCACGCACCCGCACTGCGGCGGTGCGCACATTAGGGTGGTTCTCCAGCGAGGTATTGTCCACGCGTGCGTTGGAAACACCGGCTTGATCTTCGGCTTGGGCAATGGCGGCGGCGCTGGCCTTCACCGCATTGGCTGCCGCGTCGCGCTGCGCTTGTGCCGTGTCCCGTGCGGTTTGGGCAATCTGCACGTTCTCCGGTGAAACAAAATTCTGCCTGGCCAAAGCTTCGCGGCGTTTAAATTCAGACTCGGCTTGCGCCAATGCCGCATCGCTACGCGCCAGTTCCGCCTGCGCACGCGCCAGATCGGCGCGGCGTTGTGCGAGCAGCGGCAAATTGCCGTGGCTGGTCGCATACAGTCCGCGCACTTCGCGCACCGCCGCAGCCAGTGCGGCTTCGGCAGCATCCAGTTGCAGGTGCGTATCGCTGTCGTCCAGTTGCACCAGCAGCTGCCCTTCGGATACGGCTTGCGTGGTATCGGCATGAATGGAAACCACCGTGCCGCCGGTCAACGGCGTCACCGCGACGATATTGCCACCGACATAAGCATCATCCGTGCTGGTGCGCCACTGCCCGGAAAAAAACCACCAGGCAAAAACGGCCAGCGAAATAACCAGCAGCAACGCAGCGATGCGCAGCAGAATTGCACGCCGCTTGTTTGGAGTTATGGCTGTGGTCTGGCTGTCCTGGTCGGTCATGGCGGTTGGCTGGAAACCTGCACGGTGAGTTTTGTCACGCTGATTCTACCACCAGCGGAGCGAGGGTTTAGTCCCCTTGGTAAACGTATAGGATGGTGGTCTGGTGCGACGAAGTGGCGTATGCTTTACGCCATCCATATGAGTTTAAGGAGCAAGAATGATACGGTCTCTGCAGAATCCATTCGGTTTTTTGGCACTCATCGCAATGCTTGTCACCGCATGCGCCACAACACAGCTTAACGCGGTTTGGAAAGACCCGTCGTATCAGACGCGTCCTCACAAAATCATGGTCATCGGGGTAGCCAAGAGCCCGGTAAACAGGAGAATTTTCGAGGACGAGTTTGTCCAGCAGCTTAATGCCCATGGAACGAAAGCCATCGCGAGCTATACCGTGCTTCCCGACAGGCAGGAGGGTGACCATGCGGTCATCGCGGCAAAGCTGGCGCAACTGGGAGCCGATACAGTGCTCATTACGCGGATGGTGAGCAAAAAGACCGTGCAATTCTATGTGCCGGGGACTGCCTATTATCCCCCGCCCCCTTACGGCAGATGGCCGGACTATTACGGGCTTGGCTATGAGGCCATGTACACGCCGGGCTATATGGCCGAGGAAGAATTCGCCATCATTGAAACCAACCTGTATGAAGCCAGGAACGACAAGCTGGTCTGGTCTGCTTCATCCGAAACCGGAATGCACGGCCCGGATCAGAATCGCATCAGGTCCTACATCGAGATCATGGTGAAGAACATGGCCGGGCAGGGATTGTTGGGCAGATAAATTATCCCAAGTAATCCATTAAGGCGCGACACCCCCTCCCCCTTGCAGGGGGAGGGCTAGGGAGGGGTAGAAGCTCCACCTTTCCTCTGTTCTACCCCCATCCTAACCTTCCCCTGCAAGGGGGGCAGGTATGGTTCTAATGGACAATCCGGGGTTATCTTTTTCCCGCACTACGCATGATGTCCAGCGCCACCGCCTCGGCGACCTGAATGCCGTCCACCGCAGCGGAAAAAATTCCGCCCGCATAGCCCGCGCCTTCCCCCGCCGGGTAGAGCCCCGCAGTATTCAAACTTTGGCAGTCCTCGTTGCGTTTGATGCGCAGCGGCGAAGAGGTGCGCGTCTCCACGCCGGTGAGCACGGCGTCGCTCATGGCGAATCCCTTGATCTGCTTGTCGAAGGCGGGCAACGCCTCGCGTATCGCGGCGATGGCGTAATCCGGCAGGGTACTGGACAGGTCGCACAGATGCACGCCGGGCGTGTAGGACGGCACCACCGAACCTGGCGTCGTGGAGGGGCGGCCTGCGAGAAAGTCGCCGACCAATTGCCCCGGCGCGCAGTAATTTTTTCCGCCCAACTCAAACGCGCGTGCTTCCCATCGCCGCTGAAAGGCGATGCCCGCCAGAGGATCGCCGGGGTAATCCTCCGGCGTGATGCCCACCACAATCCCGCTGTTGGCGTTGCGCTCGTTGCGCGAATACTGGCTCATGCCGTTGGTGACCACGCTGCCTTCCTCGGAGGTCGCCGCCACCACGGTGCCGCCTGGGCACATGCAGAAACTGTAAACCGAGCGCCCGTTGCTGGCGTGATGCACCAGCTTGTAGTCGGCAGCGCCGAGCAACGGATTGCCCGCATTCTTGCCGAAGCGCGCGCGGTCGATCAGCGATTGCGGATGCTCGATGCGGAAGCCGATGGAAAAAGGCTTGGCCTCCATGTACACGCCACGCCGGTGCAGCATCTCGAAAGTGTCGCGCGCGCTGTGGCCGACGGCCAGCACCACATGATTGCTGGCGATGTGTTCGCCATTTGCCAACACCACACCGCGAACTTGTCCATTGTCTATGACGATGTCCGCCACCCTGCTCTGGAAACGAATTTCGCCACCCAATGATTCGATGGTGTGGCGCATTTCCTCCACCATACCCACCAGCCGGAAGGTGCCGATGTGCGGCTTGCTCACGTAGAGGATTTCCGGCGGCGCGCCCGCCTTCACAAATTCGGTGAGCACCTTGCGCCCGTAGTGCTTCGGGTCTTTGATCTGGCTATGCAGCTTGCCGTCGGAAAATGTCCCTGCCCCGC
This sequence comes from uncultured Nitrosomonadales bacterium, assembly GCA_903892645.1. Classification (GTDB taxonomy): domain Bacteria; phylum Pseudomonadota; class Gammaproteobacteria; order Burkholderiales; family Gallionellaceae; genus CAITJF01. The sequence continues at coordinate 10,401 of CAITJF010000017.1, forward strand.
CCTCGCCGAATTGCACATTGGATTCCGGGTCGAGCTTGCCTTGCCGCCACAGGTCGAAGGTATCCTTGGTGCGCTTGCGCACCGCTTTGCCGCGTTCCAGAATGACAGGGCGAAAACCCATCTGCGCCAGAATCAAACCGGCAAAAATTCCGCACGGCCCGGTGCCGATGATGATGGGTCGCTCGCTGAGATTTTTTGGCGCTTGTGTGACGAAGTGGTAACGGGTGTCCGGCGCGGGCGAAATGGTCGGAGTGCCTTGCAGGCGAGCGAGCAGTGCCGCCCCATTCTTTACCTCGACATCCAGCGTGTAGATAAACAGGATCGCCGACGGTTTGCGCGCATCGAAGCCGCGCCGGAACAGCGTGTAACTGATCAACTCATTCGCAGCGATGCCCAGCCGCTTGAGAATCGCGGCCTTGAGATCGTCTTCTGAATGATCGAGCGGGAGCTTGATTTCGGTGAGTCGCAGCATGGTCGCTATTCTACCTTACGGCAGCGTTAGTCATTTTGAGCGTTGCGGGAAATCCATAATTTCTCTGCCTATGGTTTGCGGGAAACTTGCTGCCATATTGTGCGGGTGAGTTTTTGCAGGCCATCGTAGTACTTGGGTAGGGAAGGTGTTGGCTTTTGGAGGCGCGGGTAACTGTACTATCAGGTACCATATTCCCGCTGCCGTTCCAATTACCACGTTGCGTAGCAAACTTTTAGAATACTGCGGCGATGCTTGAAGGGGAAAAAATGAAGAATGTATTCAAATATGCCATAGCCGGTTCATTCTTCCTGTGCCTTATCCAACCGTCCCTGGCGTTCGATCCGGTTACCAGCCTTGCCGGAGGCGCAATTGCCACCGCAATGGACGTGCGGAGTAAAAACGAGGTCAAGAATGACGTTGGGATCGACATCACGGCCACGAAGCGCCTGCTGAAAAACAAGGGCGACGATCTGAAAGGGGTTTCCATCCTGGTGTTCGCGCAACGTGCCGTTCTGGCGGGGTTGGTAAAAAGCGAAGAGGCGAAGCACAAGGCGGCGGAGCTGGTGGGTAAGGACAAGCGCATCCGATCCTTGCAGAACGAAATTGTCGTCAGCACAACCGAGAGCGGCGGCAGCATGGCGTCCAACCTGCTGCTCGAGAAAAAGCTTGGCGCAACCTTGGCTACTGCGCAAGGCATACACTCGGTAAACATGCGCTGGAAGGTTCTGGGTGGGCGGGTTGTGCTGATGGGTGTTGCCAAATCCCGGGCGGAGGCCAATCTGGCCGTTTCGAAGATCAAGGCGCTCGACGGTGTAAAAAGTGTGAAATCATGCCTGCGGGTGAGCGGTGGAAAGTAGCATGCGCAGGTTGTAAGGGAGTTTGAGGAAAATGGCAAAAGCGAAAACAATTTATAGCTGCACCGAATGCGGCGGGCAGGTGCCCAAGTGGCAGGGGCAGTGTCCGCATTGTACGGCATGGAACACGCTGGTGGAGAGCGTGGCGGAGGTTGCGGTAAGTGGAAAGAACCGCTTCAGCGCGCTGACGGCAAGCGGGAAGGTGCAGAGGCTCGCCGAGGTGGAAGCGGCGGAAGTGCCGCGCACGCCGACCGGCATCATGGAGTTCGACCGCGTGCTGGGCGGAGGGCTGGTGCAAGGCGCGGTGGTGCTGATCGGCGGCGACCCCGGCATCGGCAAATCCACCCTGTTGTTGCAGACGCTGGCGCATCTTTCCACGCACAAAAAAGTGCTGTATGTCAGCGGCGAGGAATCGACGCAGCAAATTGCGTTGCGCGCCAAGCGGCTGATGCTGGATGCGCGCGGGATGCATCTGCTGGCGGAAATTCAGTTGGAAAAAATCCAGGCAGCCATCGCACAGGAGAAGCCGGATGTGGTGGTGATTGACTCCATCCAGACCGTGTATTCCGAGCAACTGACTTCCGCGCCCGGCTCGGTGTCGCAGGTGCGCGAATGCGCGGCGCAGCTCACGCGCGTCGCCAAGAGTAGCGCCGTCACCATTATTTTTGTCGGTCACGTCACCAAGGAAGGCGCGCTGGCCGGGCCGCGCGTGCTGGAGCACATGGTGGACACGGTGCTGTATTTCGAGGGCGACACGCATTCCAGTTTTCGCCTGATCCGCGCATTCAAGAACCGCTTCGGCGCGGTGAACGAGCTCGGCGTGTTCGCCATGACCGAGAAGGGGTTGCGCGAAGTGAGCAATCCTTCCGCGCTGTTCCTCTCGCAGCACAGCGCGCAGGTAGCCGGTTCCTGCGTGATGGTGACGCAGGAAGGTACGCGCCCCCTGCTGGTGGAGATACAGGCGCTGCTCGACGAAGCGCATTCGCCCAGCCCGCGCCGCCTGTCGCTGGGGCTGGAGCAGAACCGGCTGGCCATGCTGCTCGCCGTGCTGCACCGCCATGCGGGCATCGCCTGCTTCGATCAGGACGTGTTCATCAACGCGGTGGGCGGGGTGAAAATCACCGAGCCGGGCGCCGACCTTGCCGTGTTGCTCGCTATTGTGTCCTCGCTCAAGAATAAACCGCTGCCGGAAAAAATGGTGGTGTTTGGCGAAGTCGGCCTGGCCGGAGAAGTGCGCCCGGTGCAACGCGGCCAAGAACGCCTAAAAGAAGCGGCCAAGCTGGGCTTCACCCAGGCGATCATTCCCAAGGCGAATGCGCCAAAACAGAAGATTGCCGGCATCGAGATCATCACGGTGGAGCGCGTCGAACAGGCGGTCGAGCGCATGCGCTAGCGCCATTCATCCGTAAATTTCAATACGCCACACAAGCCGGTGCAATCTCCGGAAAGGAATGCGATTTAGCGGCGGGAGAGTTTGCTTCTGCCTGCTTTGGCCTTTGTGTATACTTGGTCAATCACATAATGATGAAGATTGCGACGATGACTATTCCTGATCGCACGCTGCTGGAGCGGAACAAGTTGTTTCGTGATATTGGCTTGGAGAGCGTCGAGCACCTCCTGAAAGACTGTCAGGCAATCACCCTGAAAAGTGGCGCGACATTGCTGGATGTTGGCCAGAAGAACACCTCGCTCTATTTGGTGCTGGATGGCGAACTCCGTGTCTATCTGAATGGCCTAGGCCTGCCGGTGCATGCCGTATTGGGGCTGGGCGAATGTGTTGGCGAGTTGTCGCTGATCGATGGCGGGAATTCTGCGGCACAAGTCATTGCGGCGCAGGATACGCGCATGCTGGTGGTGCCGCATGAACTGGTCTGGTTGATGGTGGATAGTTCAAATGGCATTGCCCGCAACCTGCTGTCTATTCTTGCCGGCCGCATCCGCAGCGATAATCTGCTGCAGGTAACGACACCTGAACCCAGCCTCGAATTCGAGGCGGCTACCAATGTTGATGCACTGACGGGGTTGCACAACAAGAACTGGATGGGCGAGGCATTCCAACGTATGGCGCAGCGTTGCGAGCGCAGCGGGGTACCGCTCTTTCTGATGCTGGCGGATATCGACCACTTCAAGAATTTTAATGGAAGCCACGGCCATCTTGTGGGCGATAGTATTCTGAAGGGAGTGGCGCGAATAATGGCGGCAAACCTGAGGCCACATGATTTGCTGGTGTATCTGGGCGGCGACAGGTTTGCCGTATTGCTGCCGGAAAAGTCGTCCGATGGAGCCATAAAAATGGCCGAGCGCTTGCGCGAGGCGGTTGCGAAGCCTGTGTTGCGTTTTGGCAAAAGCAGCGCACCGCAGGCTGCCAGCACCACTCAGGCGATTCAAGAGGAGCATGTCATGGTTTCGTTCGGCATTTCCAGGGTGCAACAGGGCGATACGCTGGATTCGGTGCTGGCAGCCGCCGAGGGTGTGCTCCAACAGGCCAAGACGGATGGGAGCAACCGGGTGAAGATGGCGGCGGCACGCAGTTGACGATGACGGCGACGCCCGGCTTTGTGGCCAGGAATGCCTGAAAGAAGCGGCCAAGCTGGGTTTCACCCAAGCGATCATCCCCAAGGCCAACAAGTCCAGGCACCCGATAGCGGGCATGGAAATCATTGCGGTGGAGCGGGTGGAGGAGGCGGTGGAGAGAATGCGCTGATATTCCTTTTCCACTGGCGCCTGCGCACCACCGCTTTGCGCAACTCCTCCAGCAGCAACATGCCAACCCCAAAAGGAATGATGAACAACCACACGTTGGCATCTAGCGGTGCGGTGCCGAACAGTACGTTCCCCCACGGCGTGTAGCCGATCAGCAACAGCAGCAATATCTCGAAACCAATCCCATACCCGATCAGGCGATTGCGGCGATGCCCGCGGCTGAAAATGGACATGGTTGGATGGCGGCACAGGAACACATTGACCACTTGCATGGCAATGATCGCCGACAGGCAAGCGGTAGTGGCTTGCAGGTACAAGTTATCGTGATGGCCCAGCACATTTCCGAATTGCCAGGCCCCGCCGTGCAGCACGAAGAAGAATGCCGCCATTGCGGCGATGGCTTCCAGCGGCCCGAGGAACAGGTAGGCGCGCAGCAGCGACCCCCAGTCAAGCAGCCGTTCACTGCGCAACCGCGGTGGCCGCCGCATGGTGCCGGGATCGGGGTTTTCCGCGCCGAGCGCCAGCGCGGGCAGCATGTCGGTGCCGAGGTCCACCGCGAGTATCTGTATTATGGTGAGCGGCAGCGGAATCTTGACCAGCACAAACGCGAGATACGGAACCATCTCGGGGATGTTCGAGGTGAGGATGTAGGTGAGGAACTTGCGCAGGTTGTCGAACACCG
>CAITJF010000018.1 GCA_903892645.1 uncultured Nitrosomonadales bacterium
CCCGGCATGGCGGTGCTCACCGTGCAGTTCAAGGTAGGCGAGCAACACATCGCTTCGCTGGTCAAACTCTACGACGTAATTCATTCGCATGCCGATTGGTTGCCACCCACGCTGGGGGTGGCACAGCCCATCATCAAGGCCAAGGGAATAGACGATGTGCCGGTGGTGGCATTCACGCTATGGCGGGAAAACATGGGCCGGAACGGTTTGGCGCTGACTCAGGTGGCGCATGCCATCGAGGCGGAATTAAAGCGCGTCGACGGCACGCGCGAAGTCACCACGCTGGGGGCGACGCAATACATGGTGCGTGTGCTGCTCAACCCGGAAGCGCTGAATGTACATCAACTCTCCGTGCAGGATATCCGTTCGGTCTTGCAGTCCGCCAATGTATCGCAAATGGCGGGCAGCCTTGTGCAGAACAACCGCGAGGTGTTGGTGCAAACCGGCAATTTCCTCAGCGACGCGAACGAGGTCAGGCAATTGGTGGTGGGGGTGGCCGATGGCAAGCCGGTGTACCTGCGCGATGTGGCGGAAGTGCTGGACGGCGCCGACCAGCCATCCAGCTACGTCTGGCTGGGCACAGGTGCGGCGGCAGGCGACAAAGGCATACAGGCAAAAGGCGAATTCACCGCAGTGACCGTGGCGGTGACCAAGAAGCCGGGCGGAAACGCCGTTGACATCGCCAACAAATTATTGCAGCGCGTGGAAGAGCTGAAAGGTAGCGTGATCCCCGCCGACGTGCATGTCACGACCACGCGCAACTATGGCGAAACCGCCAACGACAAGGCGATGAAGCTGATCCAGAAGCTCATCTTCGCCACGCTCTCGGTGGTGGCGCTGGTGTGGGTCGCGCTCGGGCGGCGCGAGGCGCTGATCGTGGGCACGGCGGTGCTGCTCACGCTGGCAACGACCCTGTTCGCCTCGTGGGCGTGGGGTTTCACGCTGAATCGAGTGTCGTTGTTCGCGCTGATTTTCTCTATCGGCATTTTGGTGGACGATGCGATAGTCGTGGTGGAGAACATACACAGGCGGCGTGTATTGGCGCCGCAGCAACCGCTGTCTGAAATTATTCCCGAGGCGGTAGACGAAGTCGGTGGTCCAACCATACTCGCCACATTTACGGTGATTGCCGCGCTGTTGCCAATGGCCTTCGTCAGCGGGTTGATGGGGCCGTATATGAGCCCGATCCCGATCAATGCCAGTATGGGTATGCTGATCTCGCTGGCGGTGGCGTTCATCATCACGCCGTGGTTGGCATTGCGTTTTTCCGGGACGCATCACACGATGGTAAAAGATGGGCGTGAAACCAAATTGGCGAGGTTCTTCCGTGCGCGCCTCACACCATTTTTGAACGGCGAGCACGGCAAGCCTGCGCGGCGCAAGCTTTGGCTGGGCATACTCGCTGGCCTGTTGCTGGCCGTGTCGCTGGGCGTGGTCAAGCTGGTGGTGCTGAAGATGCTACCGTTCGACAACAAATCCGAATTCCAGGTGGTGGTGGACATGCCCAGCGGCACGGCGCTGGAGCAAACCAGCGCGGTGATGCACGAGATCGGCACCTACCTCGCCACGGTGCCGGAGGTGACGGACTACGAGGCTTATGCCGGGACTGCCTCGCCGATCAATTTCAACGGCTTGGTGCGCCAGTATTATTTGCGCAGCGCGGCGGAGCAGGGCGATATCCAGGTTAACCTGAAGGACAAGCACCACCGCAGCCGTAGCAGCCATGAGATTGCCAGCAGCGTGCGCGAACCGATTGAGGCGATTGCGAAAAAGTGGGGCGCGAAAGTGAAGATCGTGGAAGTGCCACCAGGGCCGCCGGTGATGTCGCCTATTGTGGCGGAAATCTACGGGCCGGACTACGACGGCGCACGCGAGGTGGCGGGCAAGGTGCATGAGCAGTTCACCCAGGCCGCAGACATCGTCGGCATAGACGACAGCGTGACCGAAGCCGCGCCCAAACTGGTGTTGCGCGTGCTGCAAAGCAAGGCGGCGCTGCTCGGCGTCGCCCCCAGCGATATCGTGGATGCGATCCATGTCGCCCTGGCAGGGCAGGACGTGGCTTCGCTGCACGATGCCACGGCAAAATACGCGCCGCCGTTGCACTTGGGCCTGCCCGCGGAGAAGCGCAGCCGCATGGACGATGTGCTCAAGCTCAAGGTGCGCGCCCGTGACGGCGTGCTGGTGCCATTGTCCGAAGTGGTGCAGTTGCGGGAGATGCAGCGCGATTACCCGATCTACCACAAGGATTTGCTGCCGGTGGTGTATGTGATAGGCGACATGGCGGGCAAGTTGGGCAGCCCGCTGTATGGCATGTTCGGCATCAACGGTAGGGTCAGCGGTACGCCGCTCAAACAGGGCGGCAAGCTGGATGTCCACTATTTCAAGCAGCCATCCAACCCCTACGCAGGCTACGCATTGAAGTGGGACGGCGAATGGCAGGTAACGTTTGAGACCTTCCGCGACATGGGCATCGCCTACGGCGTGGGCTTAATTCTGATTTATTTGCTGGTGGTGGCGCAGTTCAAGAGTTATCTGGTGCCACTGATCATCATGGCGCCGATCCCGCTCACCATCATCGGCGTGATGCCGGGGCATGCGTTGCTCGGTGCGCAATTTACCGCGACTTCGATGATCGGTATGATCGCGCTGGCTGGAATCATCGTGCGCAACTCGATCCTGCTGGTGGACTTCATCAACCTGCAATTGCGCGAGGGGGTGGACGGCATAACACGGCGTTGCGAAGCATCCGGGGCGGGAGTGCCGTCCCACCGCCTTCTCCCGCAATCGGCTGGCTACGCCATAACCAGCGACTTGGCGAGCGTTGTTGGCTCGCCTAGTCGAATGGCTAGTAGTTTTACCAGTAACGTACCCGCAAGGGGTAGGCCGATGGGTTCCCCGCTGCTACACAGCGACCCATTCGCTCTGTCGAAGGCGGATTTACAGCATGCGGTGATCGCGGCAGCCAGCGCGCGCGCCAAACCCATCATCCTGACCGGGTTGGCAGCGATGCTGGGGGCGCTGTTTATATTGGATGATCCGATTTTCAACGGACTGGCGATAGCACTGATTTTTGGTATCCTGGCTTCCACCTTGCTGACACTAGTTGTAATACCGGTGTTGTATTACGCTACCCTGTACAAAAAATTCCAGTAAAATCCGCCGCATTCAATTTTATGAGATTCGCTATGGACGCAGGTGGATTTGCTACTTTCTGTATGCGCAATCGTATTTTGGCAAAGCCTTGTATCAAGGGAGGCGCTTGCTAATGATAGTGTCGCCCACAATACTCCGGCAGCAATTTTCCAGGATTAGGTTGGTTCACGTCAGTCTGGCATTCGCCGGGTTAATGTGGTCCTTACCTTTTCTTTATCACTACCACGCCTATCCCCTTACCACGTTTTATCAGGAATGGGGTGCGGCCGTTCTCGGCTTGTGCGCCATGTTCCTGCTGGTGACGCAACGCTATTGGCAGCAGCCGGAAATCCCGCGCATCGTCCTGCTGCCAATTGGATTAATGCTGCTCGTCCTGATGCAGTCTACACTGGGCAAGGTGGCGTATTTTGGCCAAGCGCTACTGGTTACCTTGTACCTGCTGTGGGCGGCGCTCCTGATCATGTTGGGCCATCGGCTGCGCGAGCAACTTGGGTTGCCTGCGCTGACCGCGGCTTTGGCCGTGTTCCTGCTGCTGGGGGCGGAATTAAACGCCCTGATTGGCGTGCTGCAGCATTATCGCTGGCATACTTTTCTTGATACCGTGGTAGATGTCAAGACTAGTTCCTTCGTGTATGGCAACCTGGCACAACCCAACCACTTTGCAAATTACATCGCGTTGGGGCTGATCTCGCTTGGCCTGCTGCGCGTGCACTGGCAGATGCGTATATGGCAGGTGGCATTGCTGGCCATGCCGCTGCTGTTCGTGCTGGTATTGAGCGGGTCGCGCAGCCCTTGGGTTTATCTGCTGTCCATGGCTGGTATGGCCTTTCTGTGGCAGCGGTGCGAGCGGAAGGGTGGAGTCGAAGACTCCGGGAAACCGCCGGCCTACCCCTTGCGGGGGGACAAATCCAGCTTGCCATTGTTGCATTACAGTTTGCTGCTGGTGCTGGGTTTCGGCTTGATGCATTTAGTGGTGCAGCTGCCTTGGCTGGCAGCGGAAGGTACAGGTAGCATTACTTCTGTGGAGAGCCTTTTAGTAAAGGCGGGTGGAGAAAGCGTCCGTCTGCATATATGGCGTGAGGCGTGGTTGACGTTTACACAGTTCCCCTTGCTGGGAGCTGGTTTTGGTCAGTTTGCCTGGCAGCATTTTCAGTTGGGGCCGGTGCTGCGCGACACCAATAACATCGGCCTGTGGAATAATGCGCATAGCCTCGTGATGCAGATTGCCGCAGAAATGGGTTTGGCTGGCTTGCTTATTTTGCTTGGTACGCTGGTGTTATGGTTTTGGCAGGCGCGCACCGCGCAGCGTACTATTTACCATTGGTGGGGATATAGCCTGCTTGCCGTGCTGGCGATACACAGCATGCTGGAATACGTGCCTTGGTATGCCTATTTCCTTGGCGTGGCAGCCCTTGCACTGGGCATTTTTGACAATACCGCTTATCGCCTGGAACTGCGCGGCGTGGGGCGTTTGTCGGTGGCGGCCATATTGCTGCTCGGGGCGGTGTCTATGTATCGGCTGTATCAGGACTACCATAGTCTGGAAGGGGCGCTGGCCGAGAGGCCGGCATCCGCCGCGGACGGTGGGTATTCCAAGCGTATGCGCGAAGGTCTGGTAGCGTTATATGGGCAGCCGTTGTTGCGGCCTTATGCTGAACTGTTTATGAGTTCGATACTAAAAGCGGGTGCCGATCATCTTGCCGACAGGAGGGCATTGAACGAGCGTGCGATGCATTTCGTTCCGATCAGCCCGGTGGTGTACAGCGAGGCGCTGCTGCTGGCGCTGTCCGGCGAACAGGCTGCGGCACAATTGCAGATGGAACGTGCCATCTGGTCCTATCCTGAGGGTTTTCCGCAGGCAGGCAAGGAGTTGCGCATCTTGGCGCAGGAAGATCCCGCACATTTTGCCGCTCTGTTAGAATTCGCGCTCCAAAAATACGAGGAGCATCCGCGTGCAATTCATAAGGGATAACATCGGGCTGGTTTTGGTGGCCTGTTTAAGCGGCGTAATGCTGCTATGGCCGCTATTTGGTAATCGCCTGCGCGGGGTGAAAGAAGTGGGCAGTGCCGGGGCATTGCAACTGATCAACCACAAGAATGCATTTGTCCTGGACGTGCGCGAAGAGAGCGAGTTCAATACGGGGCATATCCTGAATTCCAGGCTGATTCCGCTCGGCAAGCTCAAGGAACGCATCAGCGAACTGGAGCGCTATCGCGAGCAGCCCATCGTGGTTGTCTGCCGTAGCGGGCAACGCTCGACGGCAGCGTGCGTGCAGCTGGGCAAGCAGGGTTTCAGCCAAGCGTATAATCTGGCGGGGGGTGTATTGGCTTGGCAAAAAGCTAACCTCCCGTTGGAAAAATGATGGGCAAGGTACTGATGTATTGCACCGAAATATGTCCCTATTGCGTGCGGGCTGAGCGCTTGCTGCGCGCCAAGGGCGTGGTGGAAATCGAGAAAATCCGCGTCGACTTGCAACCGGAACTGCGCATGGCAATGATGGAAAAAACCGGGCAGCGCACCGTGCCGCAAATTTACATCGGTACACACCATGTCGGCGGCTATGACGATCTGGCGTCGCTGGAGCACAGCGGTGAATTAACTGAACTGCTAACCGAAGCCGGTAATTGATTCGGCAAACTTGAGGAAAAAATAATGAGCGAAGCAGCGGTACCCCAACAATCCATATTCAGCATCGAGAAGCTGTACGTAAAAGACTTGTCGCTGGAGGTTCCGCACGCACCGGCTGTTTTCCTGGAACGCGAGAACCCACAAATCGATTTGCAGTTGCACAGTCAGGCCAGCACCATAGAAGAAGGGGTGTTTGAAGTGACTATTACCGTCACGGTTACCGCCAAGCTAACGGGAAAGGACAAGGTGATGTTCCTGATCGAGGCCAAGCAGGCGGGTATTTTCCGGATAAAAAACTTGCCGCTGGAAGAGCTGGATCCGGTGTTGGGGGTCGTCTGCCCCAACATCCTCTACCCCTATCTCAGGGAGGTGGTGTCTGACGTGGCGGTGCGCGCAGGGTTTGCGCCGGTGCTGCTTAACCCGCTCAATTTCGACGTGTTGTACCAGCAGCAGAAACAACAACAGGTAGAGGCTGTACCCGCTACCACACATTAAAAATGGGTATCCGTGCCGCTTTCATTTCCCCCGCTATGCTGCTGGCAATAGCGGGTTCCGCCTACGCGGTAGATTATGTATCGGTCGCGGACAGTACTGCCATCCTTTATGACGCTCCCTCGCTCAAGGCGAAAAAAATATTTGTCACCAGCCGCTACATGCCGCTGGAGCAGGTGGTTATCCTGGATAACTGGGTCAAGGCGCGCGACAGTTCGGGTAGCTTGGCCTGGATAGAAAAGCGCGCCCTGAGCAGCAAGCGCTTCGTGGTGGTGACAGCAGCCCTTGCTGCCGTGCGCCAAGCGCCAGAAGCAGGCGCCACGGTGGTTCTTCAGGCGCGCCAACAGGTGGCGTTGGAATGGCTGGAAAGCACAGGTACCGGCTGGATCAAGGTACGCCATCAGGACGGTGTGACAGGCTATGTTAGCACTGCCGATGTGTGGGGCGGCTGATCTTCCGGTATCACTGACACTATGAATGTCGCCATACTCGGTGCGGGTGCATGGGGAACCGCGCTTGCTGTAAGCCTGTCGGCGCGCCATCGCGCCACTCTGTGGACGAACGAAGCGGCGCAAGCCGAGGCCATGTCCGCCAGCCGCAGTAACCAGCGCTTTTTGCCGGAGGCGGCGCTGCCGCAAGAACTGCAATTTTCCGCCGACCTGGATGCCGTGCTGGCCGCCGCCGAGTTGGTGTTGGTTGCCGTGCCCACTTCCGCATTGCGCAGCGTTTTGAGCCAGGTCGCACAACGGCCTGCGCCGGTACCGGTGATCTGGGCGTGTAAGGGTTTCGAGGCGGATACTGCGCAATTGCCACACCAGGTGGCTGAAGAAACTTTGCCGCATACCTTTCCTCGTGGCGTATTGTCCGGCCCGAGCTTTGCGCTGGAAGTGGCGCGTGGCTTGCCGACCGCGCTGACCCTGGCATCCGGCGATGGCGAATTTGCCAGGCAGGCTGCACAGTCGCTGCATCATGCACGTTTGCGTATTTACTCCAGCACCGACGTGGCCGGGGTCGAAGTGGGCGGCGCGGTCAAGAACGTATTGGCCATCGCCGCCGGCATCTCCGATGGCCTGGGCTTCGGGCACAACGCGCGTGCGGCGCTGATTACACGCGGACTGACCGAGATGACACGGCTGGGATTAAAATTGGGCGGCCGTGCGGAAACACTGGGCGGCCTGACCGGTGCGGGCGATTTGATCCTGACCTGTACCGGCGATTTGTCACGCAACCGCAAGGTCGGCACGCTGCTGGCGCAACAGCAAGCCCTGCCGGATATTTTGCGGCAACTGGGTCATGTGGCGGAGGGTGTGTACACCGTGCGTGAAGTGCATCAACTGGCGCAACGGCTAGGCGTGGATATGCCGATTTGTGAGGCGGTATATCGTGTGCTGTACGAGCACGTTCCGGCAGCGAGCGCGGTGGAAACCTTGCTCAGCCGTGCGCCCAACAGCGAATTTAACTAGCTCCCGCAAACCCGCACTGACGCCACGCCTCAAAGACTGCTATAGCAACTGTGTTGGATAAATTCAGGCTGCGGTTATGCGGCAGCATGGGCAGGCGCAAGCGCTGTTCCGGCGTTAACGATCCCAACATATCCGCTGGCAGGCCGCGGCTTTCCGGACCGAACAGCAAAGCATCCCCGGCTTGATAGCGCACCTCATGATATGCACGTGTGCCCTTGGTGGTAAAGGCAAACAGGCGCACTCCGGGCAGCGTTTGCAGGCAGGCTGAGAGGCCATCATGCACGCGCACATTGGCGTATTCGTGATAATCCAGCCCGGCCCGGCGCAACTGTTTGTCATCCAGCTCGAAACCGAGCGGACGGATCAAATGCAGTTGTGCCCCGGTGTTGGCGCACAGACGGATGACGTTGCCGGTATTGGGTGGAATCTCCGGCTGGAACAGGATTACGTTAAACATCGGGTATTGAATATTAGGTCTTGTCAGTAATACAAAAAAAGGCTAACTTCCGCCTGTAATATTAGGTGTGTATCCAGAAAAACAGGCCGCAATCACAATACGTTAAGGGAAACATTATGGCGCGTCCGGAAAAAATTCGCCTCGGCGATTTGCTGGTGCAACAAAAGCTCATCTCGCAAGAGCAGCTCATGTTGGCGCTCGATGAGCAGAAGCGTAGCGGGCGCAAGCTTGGCCGGGTGCTGGTGGACAGCGCATTTGTCACCGAAGACCAGATTTCTGAAGCGCTTGCCAAGCAGCTTAATATCCCCTATATCAATCTGAAATTTTATAACGTCAATCTTGAAATTGTCCGCCGGTTGTCGGAAAGTCAGGCACGCCGCTTCCGCACGCTGGTGTTGGAAGAGCGCAACGGCAAGCTGCTGGTCGGCATGGCTGATCCTACGGATCTATTCGCATTCGACGAACTTACCCGCGTCCTGAAGCGCGACATCGAGCTCGCGGTAGTCACCGAAGGGCAGTTGCTGGAAACCATTGATCGCGTCTATCGCCGCACCGAGGAGATATCCGGTCTGGCGCGCGAGCTTTCCGATGACCTGGGTGACACTTATGTTGACTTCGGTGCGATGGGCGAGGCGGCGGGTCTCGAAGAGGCGCCGGTGGTCAAGTTATTGCAGACCGTATTCAATGACGCCACGCAGGTTCGCGCCTCTGATGTCCACATAGAGCCGCAGGAAGCACGTTTGCAAATCCGCTTCCGCATCGATGGCATGCTGCATCTGCAGACTGAAGCGGACAACAAAATTGCTCCTGCGCTGGTGCTGCGGCTGAAGCTGATGTCCGGTCTGGATATCTCGGAAAAACGCCTGCCGCAGGATGGCCGCTTCAATGTGGTGGTGCGTGGCCAGGCGGTGGACGTGCGTATCTCCACCATGCCTACGCAATACGGTGAATCGGTGGTGATGCGTCTGCTTAACCAGGGTGCTAGCTTCCTTACGCTGGACAAGCTGGGTATGCCGCCGGACATGCTCAAGCGCTTCCGCGAAATCATCCGGCGCAGCAGCGGCATGGTGCTGGTCACCGGCCCGACCGGCAGCGGCAAGACCACCACGCTGTACGCCGGGTTGGCGGAAATCAATACCATAGACCAGAAAATCATCACCGTGGAAGACCCGGTGGAATACCGCTTGCCGGGCATCAACCAAGTGCAGGTGAACGAGAAGATTGACCTGACTTTCTCGCGCGTGTTGCGTTCGGCCTTGCGCCAGGATCCGGACATCATCCTGGTGGGTGAAATGCGCGATGCGGAGACTGCGCAGATCGGCCTGCGTGCGTCAATGACCGGGCACCTGGTGTTCTCCACCCTGCATACGCGTGATGCTGCCAGCACCCTGTTCCGCCTGGTGGATATGGGTACGCCGAAATATATGGTGGCTTCCTCGGTGCAGGTGGTGCTGGCGCAACGCCTGCTGCGCCGGGTATGCGACAGCTGCAGCGAGCCGCATACCCCTACGCCGCAGGAAATCGAATGGCTGGAGCATGAGGGCATTCAACGCGATCATTGGGGCACCATGCTGCACGGGCGCGGTTGCTCGCATTGCAACGGCACCGGCTATCGTGGCCGTTTGGGCGTGTACGAAATGCTGGAAATGACCCAGCCTCTGGTGGAGGCCGCCGCCCATCACGATTCCAATCACTTCATGCAGGCCGCGCGCGAGGGTATGCGTGGGAAAACCCTGCTTGATCATGCGCTGGAACAGATGAAGCAAGGGCGTACCTCAGTGGCGGAAATCATGCGCATCAGCAATCAGGTAGAAGACTGATGGCCGTATTCGCCTATAAGGGAAGGAGTACGCGCGGCGATATGGTGCAGGGCACTCTGGATGGTTCCGATACAGGCGCCATTGCCGACCAATTGTTCCGCATTGGCATTACGCCTACCGAGATCAGACTATCCGGGAGCGTACATGCCGCTACCGTCAAGAGCGGCTCGCTATGGCGTTCCCTGAATGCGAGGAAAGTCGAGCCGCTGGATTTGATGCTGTTCAGCCGCCAGATGTATACGCTGCTCAAAGCGGGAGTGCCCATCATGCGAGCACTGGCGGGTTTGCAGGAATCGTCGCAAAACCCCGCTTTTGCCGCCGTATTGCAGGATTTGCGCGAAAGCCTGGACAGCGGGCGGGAACTCAGTATCGCGATGCGGCATCACCCGAAAATATTTTCGCCGTTCTATGTCAGCATGGTGCAAGTCGGAGAAATGACCGGCATGCTGGATGCAACTTTCTTGCGCCTGTATGAACATCTCGAGTTTGAAAAGCGCATGGGTGAGAGCATACGCGGTGCATTGCGCTACCCGATGTTTGTGGTGGCGGCCATGGTGGTGGCCATCGTGATCGTGAACCTTTTTGTCATACCGGCATTTGTCAAAGTATTCGAGGGTTTTCACACCGAATTGCCGTTGCTTACCAGGATGCTCATCGGTTTTTCCGGATTCATGGTGCATTTCTGGCCGCTGCTGCTGGCGATGGGAATCGGTGCGGTGGTGGGCTTTCGCGCGTATACCAACACGCCGAATGGCAAGTACCAATGGGACAAGTACAAATTCCGGATTCCCATCGCGGGAAAAATTATTTTCAAGGGAACACTGGCGCGGTTTGCGCGCAGCCTGGCGCTAGCCTTCAAGAGCGGCATCCCCATCGTGCAGGGGCTGAACGTGGTAGGCATGGTGGTGGACAATGAATTCATGCGCGCCCGCGTCGAGCAGATGCGTGACGGCATCGAGCGCGGCGAAAGCATATTGCGCACGGCCCTGGCGACCGGCGTGTTTAACGCCACGGTATTGCAAATGATTGCGGTGGGTGAGGAAACCGGCGATATGGACGGCCTGATGTTTGAGATTGCCGGCATGTACGAGAGCGAGGTGGAGTACGAAGTGAAGACACTCAGCCAGCAGATCGAACCCATCATGATTATTGCGCTGGGCATCATGGTGTTGATCCTGGCGCTGGGCGTCTTCCTGCCGATATGGGATCTGGGCAAGGCAGCGCTGCATAAATGAAAACGAGTACAGAGGAACACCCGCAAGGGGTAGCTTTGCAGACGACTTGCATCCAACCGAAGGCTGGGCAAGATCGTTTCCGCCGATGTGTGCCCCACCACTTCGCAGCGACCCTTTTGCAGCGCGGCTTCACCCTGATCGAGTTGATCATAGTGATCACTATTGTGGTCATCCTTGCAGCTGTGCTCCTTGAACGTGTGTGGTTTTATCAGGAACAGGCAGAAAAGACGGCGATGGTTGAGGTGGTTGGCGCGATACAAAGCGCGCTGGTTATGCAGCATGGCCGACTGTTGACGCGCGGTATGGAATCCGAAGTTACTGTACTGGCGGCAGACAATCCGATGAGATGGCTGTCAAAACAGCCGCGCAATTACTCAGGTGAGTTTTATGATCCGACGCCGCGTTCGGTTGCGCCGGGGAATTGGGTGTTCGATCTGAGGTCGCGCGAGTTGATCTACGTGCTTGACCGCGCTGATCATTTTATTCTCAGTAAAGATGGGAATAAATGGATACGTTATCGGGTCAACCTGATATATGACCCCGCCTTGGGCGCATCCGGCAAACCCCCCAAAGAGTTAGTTGGCGCTCTGTTCGAGCCGACTGAATCGTATCAGTGGTTTAATTAAGGTGCCCCCAATAATTAGGGCTGACCATTACAAACAAGCGGGTCTTTTCATTCCGTAACATTGTTGCAAAATCTGGCTGGATGGTTAGAATGTGCGGGCTAGCTGGATTTTTTGGTGTGTAGTGTTTCCGATCCGGCCAAGATCACCCGGTTTTGCATTGCGGTGTAAAGTTGAAAAAGTGCTGTTTTAACGGGGTTGCGGCCCTTCGACGGGGATTCAGGACATGTCTCAACAAAACCAAAAGGAGAGTTACATGAAACAACAACAAGGTTTTACATTGATCGAGCTGATCGTGGTGATCGTGATTCTGGGCATACTGGCGGCGACGGCCTTACCGCGGTTTGCAGGCTTGGAGAAGGATGCGCGCTTTGCAGCCGCCAAGGGTGTGCTGGGCTCTGTCCAATCTGGTAGTGCGCTGGCACACGCCGCGTTTCTGACTGCGGGATCTGGTGCTGCTACTACCGTGACCATGGAAGGCCAGACGGTGAATCTCACGAACGGCTATCCTGCGGCAACTGCGGCTGGCATAGGAATGGCGGCGGGCTTGGTGACCGGACAAGGGTATACGATTAATTATGCTGTTACCCCGATTACGATTACGCCTGATGGGGTGACCACTGCGGCCAATTGCCAGGTTCAATTCACTGCAGCTTCTGCTGCCGGTGCAGCACCAACAGTAACTTTGACAGCAACGTCATCTGCCAACTGCAGTTAATTGCAATCAGGTTGATATGGGCGATGTGGGGCGAGATTTCTCGCCCCATTTTGTTTAAGGACAGCAAATTGTTGAGCCGGCCATTACTTCATGATGTGAAATCAATTCGTGAGCATGGTTTTACCATGGTCGAGCTGATCATGGTGATGGTCATCATGGGAATTATTGCTGCCGTAGCTATCCCCCGTTTTTTTAGCAACACTACGTTTCAATCGCGCGGTTTCTACGATCAGGTTGTTTCCACCTTGCGCTACGCGCAGAAGGCTGCCATCGCACAGCATCGTTTTGTATGTGTGGCATTCACCACGAATAGCGCTACTCTGACCACTGGCGCGACGGTTGCCTGCGGTACCAATCTCATCAGCCCAACAGGACAATCCCCTTACTCCGCTGCTGCACCGAGTGGCGTGACCCTCGGTGGTATGGCGAATTTCAATTTTGATGCGCTGGGTAGGCCGAGTGCTGCACAAAGTATTTTGGTAAGCGGCTATGCCACACTCATAACCGTTGAGGCGGAAACCGGTTATGTGCATTAACCGGTTTAATAAGCCGTCATTCCCGCGCAGGCGGGAATCCAGTTTTATAAAAAATCGGCTGGATTCCCGCCTGATGAAACTACTAGCCATTCGGCTAAGCTGGCAAATAACGCCAGCAAAGTCTCTGGTTATACGCGGGAATGACGAAACCGATCTTTCACCCTTCACCCTTCACCCTTCACATCAGCGCGGCGTCAGCCTGATCGAGCTCATCATGTTCATCGTCATTATCAGCGTTGCCGTGACGGGTGTCCTGCTGGTGATGAACAGGGTTACCGGGCACAGTGCCGATACGCTGATTCGCAAGCAGTCACTGGCGATTGCCGAATCGCTGCTGGAAGAGGTGGAGCTGATGCCATTCACTTATTGCGATCCGGATGATACCAATGCGGCGAATGCAACGGCAGCGACTGCCGCACAATGCCCTGCGGCAAGCGGTGTGGGCGGCTTGGAAACCATGGGACCGGAGACGCTCGGAGGCACTGAAACGCGCTATGCCGCGCCGAATTTTGATAACGTCAATGATTATCACGGCTTTGTCATGAATGCCGGCAATGGCGGAATCAAGGACATCACCTATCCCGCCAACCCTGCCATTGCCGCTCTGGGCGGCTACTCCGCGAGTGTTTCTGTCGTGCCGCAAGCATTGGGAGGTATTGCCGGAACCGATATCAATGGTGCGCCACAGTCGTTGCTGGTTACGGTAACCGTGACGGGGCCGGACAATGTGCCAGTTACGCTGGAGGGTTATCGCACCCGCTACGCACCAAGGGATGTGCCATGATACGCAGGCCAGAACAACACGGCTTCACGCTGGTTGAGATGATCGTGGTGATCGTTATCACCGGCATCATTGGCGGGATGGTTGCCATGTTCATCCGCGCACCGATGCAGGGTTATGTGGATAGCGCGCGCCGTGCGGACATGACGGACATTGCCGACACCGCGCTGCGCCGCATCACGCGCGATTTGCGGTTGGCGTTGCCGAACAGTGTGCGGGTGGCAGGCACGTGTAACGGCACCAGCACCTGCTTTATCGAGTTTCTGCCGACAGGGTCGTCTGGTTGCGCGGCTGGCGCGACCTGCTTGGGTGGCGGGCGCTATCGTATCGCTGCCGGCGGCACGAACGATATATTGGATTTTACTGTGGCCGATAATTCGTTTGAGGTATTGGGCACCGTGCCAACTTTCGTCTCCGGAGATTCGGTGGTGGTGTACAACCTGGGCATTACCGGCGCCGATGCCTATGTGGGTCTTAACCGCAGTGCGTGGAGAAGTGCTACGGTCGGCTCCATCATCAATATCAACGCTAATTTATTTCCGTTCGATTCTCCCGGGCATCGTTTCCATATTATTTCCACACCGGTGACTTATGCGTGTAATCCGGTTGCGACCACGGGAAGCGGCGGCACGCTGACGCGCTATTGGGGATATGCCATACAAGATGTGCAGACAAAAACGGATTCAATAGCAGAGCTGAATGCATTGGTTAGCCCGCCTACTGCTACTAGAGGAAGTGCCTTGCTGGCCAGCAATGTGAGCTCATGCAACTTTATTTATGCCCCCTTGGTATCTGCCCGCAACAGTCTGGTAACGCTTAACCTGGGTATTACCGAGAGTGGTGAGACGGTGACGTTGTATAACGCCGCCCATGTGAGCAACACGCCATGAAAGTAATGCAAAACATACAGCGTGGATTCAGCCTGGTCACGGCCATTTTTCTTTTGGTGGTGCTGGCAAGTTTGGGCGCGGTGATGATGACGTTTTTTACCGCGCAACAGCAAAGCTCGGCGCTGGACGTGATGGGTGCACGTGCGTATCAGGCTTCGCGTGCCGGTATGGAATGGGGTGCCTATCAGGTGCTGCAAAATTCCGGGGTGGGTTTTGCAATAGCCTGTCGCCCGGGGCCAGTCTCATCACCGGTTGCCTTAATGAATACGCTGGCGGGTTTTAACGTAAATGTTTTATGCAGTAGCGCAGCAGCCTCGGAGGCGGGGGCAACAGTGACGATATACCAGATTACTTCAACTGCAACACGGGGTGCGGTGGCAACGCCGGACTATGTTGAACGGCAAATGAGCGTGACAATAGCGCAGTAGGATTCGAAAAAACGGCGGCTATGGGAGAATGACCAGCTTGTTTGTGATGACCAGCTTTATTTATCTATATGAGTCCTATCAAGCGTGAAGTATGTTCTGTGGGCAGAAAATAAAAATGTGTCAGGAGATGAATATGCCTATTGAAAAAATGTTGTCCCCTACTATGAGATTGGATGCCATGCTGCTTGTGAATAAAGCGCGCAAGTTGGCGCGCAGTAGCGTGTCGATTGCCAAAGGGTGGTTGTTTATCACTGCTGTGTTGCTGATGGGGATGAGCGGTGCAGCAGTGGCGGTAACGGTAACCGCAAGCCCGACTGCCTGTGCGAGTGTGGCGGGTATTGGTACGGTTGCATGGACCAATCCCGGTAATGCGATTTCGAGCAATAACAGCTATGCGACGGCTTCTGTTGATGGCACAACGACTAACTACCTGCAATGCACGGGCTATAACTTTGCCATTCCTGCGGGGGCAACAATCAATGGCATTACCGTCAATGTCGAGCGGAATTCCTCCAGCACAAGCAATGGCGGTAGTGCTGATGCCGCCATGCACCTGGTCAAGGCGGGTGCGATAGGTGCGGCAGACCGTTCCACGGGCACAACTTATACGACCTCGGATGTCATTGAGGCGCATGGCAGTGCGGCTGATTTGTGGGGGACAACCTGGACGGCAGCGGACATAAATAACGCCAATTTTGGTGCGGCATTTGCGGCAACCAAGGCAAGTGCCGCTGGTGCTGCGCATACGGTCAGCGTGGATCATATTCAGATTGTGGTGGATTACTCATTTCCTGCCGTTACATCAATCAACCTTGCCAGCACTGAACCGACTTCGCCAGCAACCTCTGTTTCCTGGACAGTCACATTCAGCGAGAGCGTGACGGGTGTGGATGCCACGGATTTCGTGCTGGTTCAGGCGGGAGGGGTAACCGGTGCGGCTATTACTTCGGTAGCGGGCAGCGGCACGACCTGGACGATTACCGCGAACACCGGCAGCGGCACCGGCACGTTGGGACTCAATCTGGTGGACAACGATACGATTGTGAATGCGGGGGGCGCCCCGCTTGGTGGCGCAGGAGCGGGTAACGGCAACTTCACCGGGCAGGTTTACAGCGTGCTCACCTGCATTACCGACACCTTCAGCACCGGCACGCTGGACACAAGCTTGTGGACAGTCAGAACCATAGCCGGCCCATACACACCGGCAGTGGTAAACATCGGGGGCGCTGATAATCGCCTGCGTCTGACGGACACCGGCGGTAGCGAGGCGACGTTTGCGCAGCTCAAGAGGACATTTCCTGCGGCAGGCAATAAGATTGTGCTTGAATTCGACTATTTCGCATACGGTGGAACCGGGGCGGATGGCATCGCGGTGACCTTCTCGGATGCTACGGTTTCTTCCACGACCGGCGGCTTCGGAGGCTCGCTCGGCTATGCACAGCGCACCGGTATCAAAGGTTTCGGCGGTGGCTGGCTGGGCGTAGGTGTAGATGAATACGGTAATTTCCCCAACCCGACTGAGGGGCGTGGCGGTTATCCAGGAGGATGGACGGCACCAGTG
Organism: uncultured Nitrosomonadales bacterium; assembly: GCA_903892645.1. Taxonomy (GTDB): domain Bacteria; phylum Pseudomonadota; class Gammaproteobacteria; order Burkholderiales; family Gallionellaceae; genus CAITJF01. The sequence goes on from CAITJF010000018.1 coordinate 16,787, forward strand.
GGGGCAAATACGGCTGCCGGGTTTTATCCGAACAATGTGTCGATACGCGGAAGTTATACCGGCGTGACGCCAGGGGCTACGGGATATAGTTTGCTGGCGAACACCGGCACCTTGGCGACGGCAGTGGCGCCACCGGGCGGAGCTGCCGGAGCTACGCCATACCGTTACCGCGTGACCATTGACCACAGCAATGGCGTTAATGCCTGGGTGACGGTAGAGCGTGACTTTACGGCGCCGCTGGGCAACAGTTATACGACTCTAGTGCCGACGTTTGATGCCAAGGTGGCCGGTAGCGGGCAAGTGGCGGTTCCCGCAAACTGGCTGGTTTCGTTTACTGGTTCCACAGGCGGATCTACTAATTTTCATGAGTTCAAGCAGGTCAAGGTTTGCGCCAACACGATTGTCGGTAGCGGTCCGCACCACTTGGAGATTCAGCATGGCAGCGGCACGGGCGTCACCTGCACGCCGAGCACGCTGACCATCAAGGCGTGTGCCGATGCGCTTGTTCCATGTACACCTTATACCGCCGGGGTCAGCGGCACGTTGAGTGCGACGGGTACGCCAACGGTGAACTGGGCTGGTGGAAGCGGCGCATTCACCATTGCCGCAGGCAGCAGTACCGTGACCAAGGATGTGCAGGTAACCACGGTGGGCAGCACGGTGTTCGGTGCAACGAGTACACCAGCCGCTTCTGCCGCAACCACCTGCAACTTCGGCACGCCCGGTTGTACGTTCACGGCGGCGGATGCGGGTTTCATCGTTACGGCGCCGAACCATGTTGCGGAAACCGTTTCCACGCTTACCATTCAGGCGGTCAAGTCGGTTCCCGGCAATCCCTTGCTGTGCGCGCCCGGCATGACAGGCGCCAAGACCGTCACCCTCAAGTGCTCGTATACCAATCCGGCCAGCGGGACATTGCCCGTGCGGGTCGGAGGCACGGCTCTGAACGCGGCTGGCAATGTGGCCGCCGCATGCGATGCGGGGGGCAGGAACGTGTCATTGACGTTTGATGTGACTGGGGTGGCCACACCAACGCTGCAATATGCTGATGTGGGCAACATGCTGATCAACGCAAGTTTTACGGGGACAGCGGGCACTATTGACGCAGGGCTGAATATGGTTGGCAGCGGCAGCTTCATTGCGGCACCCGCATCGTTTGCGTTCAGTGGCATCACGGCTGGGTTGATCAAGGCGGGGAATCCATTCAGCGCCACGGTGACCGCACGAAATGCATTGGGTGCAACCACAGCCAATTTTGGCAAGGAATCAGCGGCGGAAGGTGTCACGCTGACTTCAAATCTGGTGTCACCTGTTGGAGGCAATAACCCAAGTATCGGCAACAACATCATTTCCGGCGGTACATTTGTGAATGGCGTGGCAACGGTGAATAACCTGAGCTGGGGAGAGGTCGGCATCATTACCATGACAGCCAATTTGACCAGCGGCAACTATTTGGGCTCTGCGCTGACTGCCAGCGGAACGAGTGGCAATGTCGGTCGCTTCATCCCGGATCACTTTGATACGGTTACTTCCGGTGGCATGCCCTGCCCGACCGGGTTAACGTGTCCAACCCAGTTCAATGGTTTTGTCTATTCCGGCCAATCGTTCACCACGCAAGTGACTGCGCGGAATCTGGCTGGCGCGACAACGCTTAATTATGACAGCGCGCGCGGCTACTCCAAGGCAGTGACATTGTCCGCATGGGATGCGGCCGGCGGCGTGACCGCCAATCCCGGCGCTGGTGCGCTGACTCTCAATGCTGTGCCTTCCACCGCATTCAATCTGGGCGTGGCCACGACGAGCACACCCATCTATACATTCCCCACTACACCTGTTGCACCAACAGACATCTATATCCGGGCGGCTGAATCCCCCGGAGGAGATAGCGTCACTTCACTGCGAGTGCCAGCCAATACTTCGGTTGAGGGTGGAATAAAAGTCGTCAGCGGGCGCATCAATATTTCCAACGCACATGGTTCCGAGTTGCTACCGTTACCGATGACAGTCACTGTGCAGTACTGGAACGCCACGAATTGGGTGGCCAGCACGACGGATAGCGCCACTCAATTCAACACGAACCTCAGCACGGCAGGGGGTAATGTGGTGCAAACTATCGTGAAGGGGCCGCTGGCCAGCATCAGTGTGGCCAGCCCGGGTGGGATAACTGTGGCGGGCGGCGTGAAAACTTTCACGCTGAATAAACCGCTGGTTACCGGCAGCGTGGATATCAGCCTGAATGCCCCGAGCTATCTGCTGGCTGGCAGCAACGCTGCGGCTGTCAATCCAAGCAAGGCTGGGCGTGCCACCTTCGGCGTGTACAAAGGCAACAATAATTTCATCTATCTGCGTGAAAACTACTAACGCGGTTGTGCCGCGTTAGTAGTTTCAGTAAGTGCTCTTGTACCCGCCATAGTGAATGCGCGTAGCGCGTTATACTGGAACTAAAACTACCTAAGGAATTTTGCAAATGTGCTTGGCATTGCCGGTTCGCATCGTGGAACTGCGGGAAAATGAACTGGGTATTGTTGATCTTGGCGGAGTGCGCAGGGAAATCTCCCTGGCCATGGTCGATGATGTGCAGGTAGGCGACTATGTCATCGTTCACGTGGGCTACGCCCTGAGCAAGCTGGATACCGAAGAGGCGGAAAGAACGCTGCGGCTGTTTGCAGAAATGGGTGCGATGCAGGCGGATGGCGAAACCGCGCCATGAAATACGTGGATGAATTCCGCGACGGCAATCTGGCGCAAGGTATCGCCCGCGCGATTGCGCAAGCGGCGGACACGGGCCGCAGTTACAGCTTTATGGAATTCTGCGGCGGGCATACCCATGCCATCTCCCGCTACGGCGTCGCGGATTTTCTGCCGCCCAATGTGCGCATGGTGCATGGTCCGGGCTGTCCGGTCTGCGTGCTGCCGATCGGGCGCATTGATCTCGCCATCAGGCTGGTGCTGGAGCAGGGCGTGATCCTGTGCAGCTACGGCGATCCCTTGCGCGTGCCGGCATCCAACGGTCTTTCCCTGCTGAAGGCGAAGGCGCGCGGCGGCGACATCCGCATGATCTATTCGACCGCAGATATCCTGTCCATTGCGCGGGATAATCCAGAGCGCGAAGTGGTGTTCTTCGCCATTGGCTTCGAGACGACAACGCCGCCGACCGCCATGCTGATCAAACAGGCTCGGGCGGAAGGATTTAATAATCTCAGCGTGCTGTGCAACCATGTGCTGACGCCGTCCGCCATCACGCACATCCTGCAATCACCCGAGGTGAGGGAATATGGCACTTTGCCGCTGGATGGCTTCATCGGCCCTTCGCATGTGAGCGCGGTGATCGGCTCGCGTCCCTACGAACATTTTGCGGAGGAGTACCGCAAACCTGTCGTCATCTCCGGCTTCGAGCCGCTGGATGTGATGCAAAGTATTCTGATGCTTATTCGCCAGGTCAACGCAGGGCGCGCCGAAGTGGAGAATGAATTTTCCCGCGCAGTGACGCGCGAGGGCAACCGCAAGGCGCAGGCGCTGGTGGCGGAGATGTTTGAGTTGCGGCACACTTTCGAATGGCGCGGGCTGGGCGAGGTACCTTATTCCGCGCTGAAGGTACGGCAGGAATACGCCGGGTTCGATGCCGAGCGCCGTTTTGGTTTGAGCTATGTTCCGGTTGCCGATAACAAGGCCTGCGACTGCGGAGCCATTTTGCGCGGCATCAAAAAACCGGTGGAGTGCAAGCTTTTCGGCACAGCTTGCACGCCGGAAAACCCGATGGGTTCCTGTATGGTGTCTTCGGAAGGAGCCTGCGCCGCGCACTATACTTATGGACGTTTTAAGGATACCGAGGTCGTTTCAGTATGAGCCAAAACAAACTATTACCCCGTCATTCCCGCGCAGGCGGGAATCCAGCAAGAATAAACGTCCCGCGAAGCGGACAAAGTCACGATGTTGCCCCGCTTCGCGGGAGATTTTTAATCATCTGGATTCCCGCCTGTGCGGGAATGACGGCAGCTTTTCAGTAAGGTTCCCGCATGAAAACATCAAAAGGTTACATACGTTCGCTGGACCTCCATAAAGGACACGTTGATCTTTCCCATGGTGGCGGGGGGCGGGCGATGGCGCAATTGATCGAGGAGATTTTTTTTGCGGCATTTGCCAACGAATACCTCGCCCGGGGCAACGATGGCGCCGTGCTGCCGATTCCATCAGAAGGCGGGCGCATGGTCATGACCACCGATGCCCATGTGGTTTCCCCGCTGTTTTTCCCCGGTGGTGATATCGGCTGCCTCTCAGTGCATGGCACGGTTAACGACTTGGCCGTGATGGGCGCCCGCCCGCTGTGGCTTGCCGCCAGCTTCATACTGGAGGAAGGTTTCCCGCTTGCGGATTTGCAGCGTATCGTGGAATCCATGGCAAGTGCGGCGCGGGATGCTGGAGTCATCATTGTGACCGGGGACACCAAGGTGGTGGAGCGGGGAAAGGGCGATGGCGTATTCATCACCACCACCGGGGTGGGTGTGGTGGCTGATGGCATTTTATTATCGGGTGATCGTGCACAGCCGGGGGACGCCATTCTTCTTTCCGGCACCATCGGCGATCACGGCATGGCCATCATGAGCAAGCGCGAGAACCTCACTTTCGATGCGCAGATCGAATCGGACACCGCCGCCCTGAATGGACTGGTGGCGGACATGCTGGCGAGCGGAGCGGACATCCACGTCATGCGCGATCCGACGCGTGGCGGTCTGGCGACCGCACTGAACGAAATTGCGAAGCAATCGGGTGTCGGCATGCTGCTTGATGAAGCCAGCATTCCGGTGCGCACTGTGGTGGAAGCGGCCTGCGAGTTTCTGGGTTTCGATCCGCTGTATATTGCCAACGAGGGCAAGCTTGTTGCCATTTGCGCTGCGGCTGATGCCGAGCGACTGTTGGCGGCCATGTGCGCCCACCCGCTCGGCCATGAGTCTGCCATTATCGGAACAGTGCACAGTGACCCGCATCATTTTGTGCAGATGAAAACCCGCTTCGGTGGACATCGCAATGTGGATTGGCTCTCCGGCGAACAATTACCCCGGATTTGCTAATGACCAGGAAGCTATATGCCGCACCTTTCCACTATTGATTGGTGAATGGAATCACTTCACTAAACAGACGGGGCGCCTTTCAACAACTCCTCGAACTCCCCAGCCGGCACTGGCTTGGAGAATAAATACCCTTGCGCATAGTCGCACCCGGCAGCGCATAGCAGGTTGCGCTGTTCCTCCGTTTCCACCCCTTCGGCGACCACTTTTATGCCGAGCTTGTGCGCCATCACGATGATGGCTTCGGATAAGGCCAGATCATTTGGATCGGTTACCAGGTCACGGACGAAAGAGCGATCGATTTTCAGATAATCAATATGGAACTTCTTGAGATAGGACAGCGATGAATAGCCGGTGCCGAAATCATCCATGGAGATCTGGATGCCGACATTACGGAGCGTGTGCAGTGCGCCGGTAATTGACGCATTTGAATCCATCAATAAACCCTCGGTAATCTCGATGGCAAGGCTCTGCCCGGGCAGGTCAATCTTGTGTAAGTGGGACAGCCATGCCGTGTGGTCATCGCCGTCCTTGTAGAACTGCACCGGCGACTTGTTCACGCTGATTTGCAGTGTGGGGTTGTAGAGCGTTCTCCAGCGTTTGGCACAGCGCATGGATTCATGGAACACCCAGTCGCCGATTTCGAAGATGAGCCCGGTTTCCTCGGCCAGCGGAATGAATTCAACCGGGCTGACCATGCCCCGCTCCGGGTGCTGCCAGCGGATCAGCGCTTCCGCCTTGTTGATGCGGCCCGTAGCCATGTCCACGATAGGCTGGAAATAAACCATGAGTTGGTTGCCAGCCAATGCACCGCGCAAGTCATTGATCAACCGCAGCCGGGCCTGGGCGGCTTCCTGCAGGGCGTGGGTAAAATAGCTGTGGCGGTTGCGCCCCTTGTTCTTGGCGACATACATCGCCTGGTCGGCGTTCTTGAACAGCCCTTCCATGGTGTCGGCATCGTTTGGATACAGCGTGATGCCGATGCTGGCGGACACGTAGGCCACTTCCTCTTTCAGATAGTAAGGCTCAGAGATTTTCTGAGTGAGGCTCTGGGCAATCCGCTCAACGCTACTGATGTCATCCAGTTCCGGCAGGATGACGATAAACTCGTCCCCGCCCAGGCGCGCCACAGTGTCGGTTAGGCGCACGCAGTCGATGATGCGGCGTGCCGCTTCCAGCAGCAGGAGGTCACCCATGTCGTGCCCCAGTGTGTCATTGATTTCCTTGAAGTGGTCGAGGTCAATCAGTATCAGGGCTAGTGGGAGACCGGTGCGCTGGGCCTTCTTAAGCTCCTGCTCCAAGCGGTCGCGGAACATGTTACGGTTGGGCAGGCCGGTCAGTGCGTCGAAGTTGGCCTGTTTCCAGATGGTTTCCTCGGATTTCTTGCGCGCGGAGATGTCCAGGAAAGTCACTACGGCACCTATCACCATGCCGTCGCGGATTTGCGGGTGCGACCAGTATTCTACGGAAAAACAGGTGCCGTCGGCACGCCACAGCACTTCATCGTCCGCATGCGTGTTTTCCTCCGTCAGGAAGGCACGGTAAATGCGGCAGTCCTTCACATGGTAGGGGGTTCCGTCCGCATGCCGGTAGTGGGTCAGCTCATGCATGTTCTTGCCGATCAGTTCGTCGGCGCGCTGGTAGCCAAGCATTCTGAGACAGGCGGGGTTGCAGAACGTGCAGTTTCCGTTAGTGTCGACACCGTAGATCGCTTCGGCGGCGGAATCCAGCAGCAGGCGCATTTGGCTCTCGCTTTCGCGTAGCGATGCCTCCGCTTGCTTGCGCGTGGTGATGTCACGGAGAAAAGCGTTGAATTCGTATTTGCCCTCCATTTTGATTGGGGTGATTGCCAGCTCGACCGGGAATTCGCGGCCATCGCGGTGCAGGGCGGAAATTTCGATGCGTGAATTTATGACAACTTCCATGCCGGTGGATAGGTAGCGTGCCATGCCGCGAAGGTGCGCCTCACGGTAGCGGGGCGGAATGATGGTCTCGTGCAGCGGCCGCCCAATAATCTCCGCGCAGGGCCAGCCAAAAATATTTTCCGCATGGATGTTCCAGCTGATGATGGTTCCATCGGCGTCTATCGTTATTGCGGCATCCAGGGCGGTGTTGACGATAGTGTGAAGTTTATTCCGGCTTTCGGCCAGCACTCTCTCTGCTCGCTTGCGCCCGGTGATGTCGCGTGCCGAGTTGTATATCAGTTGCTGGCCGTCAATTTCCACTTTGGAAGCGCTGACCTCGACATTAATGGTGCTGCCGTCACGGCGGCGGTGTTGGGTTTCGAACGCCGGGTTGCTGCTCTTTAGCGCGGCAGCTCTTGCCAGCAATTCTTCCTTCGGCCATTGCGCGTTCCACTGCGCCACGTTCATGCCAAGCAGTTCTTCTTTCGTGTAGCCGAGCATGCGGCAGAACGCATCATTCACCTGCACCACGTTGCCCTCAAGGTCAAAGATGTAAATACTGTCGCCAGCCGTGCGCAGCAGCATCTCGTTTTTGTGGCTTTCGCGCGCTACCGCCGCAGTTGCTTGCAGGGCGCGTGTGCGGCCAGACACCAGCAGCCAGACGAACAGTGCAAGAAACAGGCTTGCTCCGGCACCGATAGCGGCAACAGTACGGGGTTTTTCTTTGTCGAGTTGCGCTTCGAAACCGGGCAGGGAGTGGATGCCAATTGTCCAGGTATGGTCAGCGATATGGATGCGCTCAAGGCTCCGGAAGCGGGGACCCTGGTGCAGGATGTCAGGATGGGAGTCGTACATCACTGTTGTGGCCGACACTTCCTCGCCATCGTAGACTTCGATGTCAACGTCAGCGTGTTCACCGAGGATGCCGTTTATCAGGTCACCCATGCGGAACGCTGAGCCTATCCAGCCAGAGATATTGGTGCGGCGCTCGGCAACAGTGCCGTGCGGGGCATTGTGCCTGTAGATGGGCAGGAACATCACGAAGCCAGCCTGCTTGTCCTTGTCAGCTTCAAACAGCAGGCTCACCTTGCCGGAGAGGGTGGTGTTGCCAGAATCGCGCGCCTGTTCCATTGCGGCGCGGCGAAGCCCCGGGATGCGGTCTCCGTGCCGCGGAAACTCCAGGTCGGAGAGCATGTCGTAGCCGAAAACCTGCTGGTTGCGCTCGTCAAGCGGCTCGGCATAAACGACGGGGGCATAAAGGTCGCGCTGGCCCTCGGGCCAGATGGTATATGTGTGCAAGCCTTCCTTGCGAGTGGTGACGATGTGCCGGTCTTTTGTTGCCTTTGGCACAATCGGTATAAAGCGGATGCCCTGAATGCCGGGGTAGCTCTCCTTCAGATTTAGCCTGGAGATATAGTTACGGAATTCACTGCGGTTAACGATACTGGCATGGGCGAACAGCCCATCCACTCCGCGCATCACTTGTTCGTAGGTCTTCATGCGCTTACCAACTTCGTCAACGATATCGAGCGCGCGGTAATCGAATTGGGTTTGCAGCATCCGCATGGCGTTCTGCTGCGTCGCTTTCCAAGTCTGAAAGGTGGCAGCCAGGGAAACAGCCAGTATCAGCCAGGGCAATAATTGCGAGAGCAGCCAACCCGCGCTGTGCGCAGGACGTGACGGGTTGTTGAGTGAAGATGTATGGGTGGTCGGCACGGTTATACGGTATGAGTTCTGGTAACACTACCTTTAGGGCAACACTGCACGAGATTGAGTGATTTTTATTTTTGAGCCTCGCCCGAGCAACGGGTGGGCGTCATCATATACTTTTTAGCGGCAAACGGGCAAAATCCACGACATGAAAAATGCGGTAATTTTATTGTCCGGCGGTTTGGATTCAGCCACTATGCTGGCACTGGCGCGGCAGCAGGATTTTGCCTGTTACGCGTTAAGCGTGGATTACGGGCAACGGCACCATGCCGAGCTGGCTGCGGCACGGCGTGTGGCGCAGGCGCTAGGTGCGGTCGAACAGCGCGTTGTCAGCATTGACCTCACCGGATTCGGCGGCTCCGCCCTGACCGATGCGCGCATTGCCGTGCCGGAGCAGCCGACGCAAGGTATTCCGCTTACCTATGTGCCGGCGCGCAACACCATCATGTTGTCGCTGGCTTTGGCCTGGGCGGAAGTGTTGCAGGCGCAGGATATTTTCATCGGAGTGAATGCGGTGGATTATTCTGGCTACCCTGATTGCCGCCCTGAATACATTGAGGCATTTGAGCGCATGGCCAATCTCGCCACCAAGTCAGCGGTCGAGGGCAAACGCTTGACCTTGCACGCACCCTTGCTGCATCTTTCCAAGGCCGAGATCATCAAACGCGGAGAACAGCTGGGCGTGGACTACAGCCTGACAGTATCCTGCTATCAGGCCGATGGGGGCGGGTATGCGTGCGGTGTGTGCGATTCCTGCCGGTTGCGTCGTGCGGGCTTTGAGGCCGCTGGAATGGCCGACCCGACGCGTTATCGCCGCATGTGAAGCCCCCTGTTGCGTTGACAGTAATCGGCCAATCCGTATAATGCGCGGTTCCCTAATCAGGGATGTGGGTCGTTAGCTCAGCCGGTAGAGCAGCGGACTTTTAATCCGTTGGTCGCCAGTTCGAATCTGGCACGGCCTACCAACAAAACAAAGAGTTAGGTTTAGGCCTAGCTCTTTTTCTTTTAGAAGTGTCAACAAACTGTCAACGGCTTTAATGTTGTCTGTTTGAGGATTGTTTTTTTCTTGATCTGATAGATGGTTTCTAAATCAACTTCTACTTAGTTACGGGGGGCAGGTCATCAGTACCGCCCTCTGTTTGTGGCTGGCTAATCACTAAGTAAGGTTAAAAGCTGGTAGCATGAAACTCACACGTTGAAAGACGTAAACCCAATAGAACCTCATAGCAGAACAGCTCTGGAGCCTATCACGACCGAGGGCTATGCTGGAGAGCTTAAAATTATTAGTGTGTCCCACAGGGTAATTTCATGGACGAAAGAGTATCCGAGGCTGATGTAATAGCATTACTTTCCAATAATGATCCCATGCAGCGAGCAGTTGAGTTGTACAAGCTGCAAGACTATTTTAGGGATTCAGAGGAGTCGATTGAACGAAAAACATCAATTCTTGGTGGCCTGTTTATACGCTTCAAAAAGTTGTTGCAGGAAAAAAGTATCATCACGGGTGTGAAGAATTGTTTGAAGAGGGACGTTGCTTGGGGGGATGAGCCTGTTTATGGAGCGTTCTGGGATGATTATAAAAATTTTGATGAATTATCCAACTACTACGGGAATCAATATCGTGGGTCGTTCGTATTTAACTGTTTGATGGGTGCGTTTGCGGTACTGACGGCTCTTATTCCGGTTGGTTTCGCTTTTGAACAGCATTTGGGCAATGCAGCGCACTATTACGAATTGCTTTTTACCGTTGTTGAATTGCTCACGATCCTGGCTATTCTGCTGATTCATAAAATTGGTGGCACGCCTCACCGACATAGCAAAGCACGTTCTTTTTTCGGGATTAGATTAAACCGTCGCTGGCACGAGAAATGGATTGAATACCGTATCTTGGCAGAGAGATTTCGTTATATGGAAATTCTCTACCCTATAGGAATAGACCCCTTAACAGTTGGTGCTGCCAGGGAAAATGACAGAGATGAATGGATTAACGCATATTATGCAGCGCGTCTCAATAATATAAAAACTGACCATACCAAAGATATTGCCGCATACAAAACTCGTTTGTTGGAAATAATGAGGGGGCAGAGTAAATATCACAACGACAATACACATCGATCCGAGCGGATACATGACCGGCTGCATACCATTGCATCATGGATGTTCTACGGAACGCTGGCTGCCTGTGCATCTCACTTCATTTGGCATAACCCGATCCTGACACTGGCAGCCGGTTTCTTTCCGGCACTGGCGGCTGCGATGCACGGCATTTTGGCAAGTGGGGAGTTTAGCAAGATTGCAGAGGTATCTGAACGAATACGCCATCAGATCGAGAGCCTGATAAATCGGCTAACAAGTGCTGCTAATGACAAAGAAGTTCATGATATTGCGATTGAGTTCCATAACATCGTAATCAATGAGGCGCTGAGCTGGAGAGCCATGTTTGAAGACAAGAATGTTCCCTTGGTCTGACATCCAAGCGAGGCAGACGTGGCGAACAAACCAAAATTGATCGAGCTTACCGATTTGTCATCCGACCCGGCTGCTGCAAGGTATGAAAAAACTGCTACGGTTCAGACTTATTTTGCCGAACAGGATGGCGAGATGGACACCCTGGAGGGGCGTGTTCCTTATTTGACAGGAGATGCTATCTTGACCGGAGTAATGGGCGAAAAATGGCCGGTCAAACGCCGAGTATTTGATGCGCTGTATGAACCAGCTACGGGCAAAGGATCAAATATCTATCGAAAAAAACAAGGATCATCGGTTTACGCAAAGCAGATGACTGAGGCATTCCGAGTGAAAATTCGTGATGGAAAAGCGGCCTTGGAAGGTAAGCCGGGTGATTGGCTGATCCAGTACACGGTGGGCGATGCAGGTGTCATATCGAATGACATTTTCTGCAAGAGCTACAGGGCCATAGCTTTTTGATGCACGGATGACAGCTAAACATCCTCGTTTGTGGTTCTGCGGCAATGTGTATTATCCTATTGAATAATAACGTTGTTTGCACTTAAATACACTGGCGAATTTTAGGATGAAGTGCAATTTTGAGTAACGCAGGTCAGGTGGGCGAGATGCGGTAGTATCCGTGCCTTTTGACCGGCAAGTCGAAATTACACAAATGAACTACACACACCTCACCCGAGAAGAACGATACCAGATTTACGCCTTAAAGAAAGCAGGACACAAGCAACGCAAGATAGCGCAAGTGTTGAAACGAAGCGAGTCAACTATCAGCAGAGAATTAGCGCGTAACTGTGGGCGGCGCAGCTACCGACCGAAGCAAGCACACAGCAAGGCCATAGGACGGCGCTCGATGAATGCACGGAAGATAGATGATGCCACATGGCAATTCGCCCAAGAGAGGCTGTTGGAGCAATGGAGCCCAGAGCAAATTAGCGGGCATGCTGCCATCAGCCCGGAGACGGTGTATCAGCGTGTCTATGCCGACAAGCGTGCGGGTGGTTTGTTATGGAAGAATCTGCGCTGCCAGAAGCAACGCAAGAAGCGTTACGGCAAGATAGATCGGCGAGGCACGATCCCGAACCGGCTCTCCATTGAAGATCGTCCAGCCATCGTCGAGACACGCAGTCGGATTGGCGACTGGGAGGCTGACACCGTCATCGGCAAGAACCACAAGCAAGCTATCGTAAGCATTGTTGAACGCAAGACGGGATTCACGCTGATACACAAGGTTGAGCAAAAGACGGCTCAAGCAGTCAGCCAGGCAATGATTGAGCTACTGAAGCCGTATCGGAAAAAGGTTCACACCATTACTTCAGACAACGGGCGCGAGTTCGCCGGACACGAAGAGATTGCTAAAAGGCTGAAAGCAGACTTCTACTTCGCGCACCCTTACTCGTCATGGGAACGAGGCACTAACGAAAACACAAATGGGTTGATACGACAGTACTTCCCAAAAAACCGGGACTTCACCACCATTACACAGAAGGAGATTGATACGGCAATGGAACGATTGAACAACCGACCCAGAAAAAGGCTTGAATACAAAACACCCAGTCAGGTATTCTTCAAGTCAGGCGTTGCACTTCAAACTTGAACTCGCG
>CAITJF010000019.1 GCA_903892645.1 uncultured Nitrosomonadales bacterium
CGGCAGTCAGACTCAAATGCCGACGAGACGTCGGCGCTCCAGCACACAAGTTCTGGCACAGCCGGGGCTATTTGCCCCATTGCGATATACCCGGTCTGCTCCAGGCGATTACGTTCCGGCTGGCCGATTCGCTTCCCGCCAATATATTGGATCACTTGTTGCAGGATACTGGCAATAATGAAAAAAAACTCAAGCGGATCGAAAATTTTCTCGATGCAGGGCATGGCACGTGCTGGCTGAAGCAGCCTGATGTTGCGGATATTGTCGAAGATTCCTTGCTGCATTGGGATGGGCAACGCTATCGCCTGTTGGCGTGGTGTGTGATGCCCAATCATGTGCATGTGCTTATCGAGACGCGGGAGAACTATCTGTTGTCCAAAGTAGTGCAAGGCTGGAAATCGTTCACTGCCAGACTGATCAACCGGCATCTTGGTCGAACCGGTACAGTGTGGATGCGCGATTATTTTGATCGCTATATTCGTGACGATCATCATTTGGCAGCAGTGGTTGCGTACATACACAACAACCCTGTAAAGGCAGGGTTGGTGCCGAATGAACAAGACTGGATATATTCCAGCGCATGCTTGGGAGCGCCGACGTCCTCGTCGGATTTTTTCAACGGCTGCCGACGGGACGTCGGCGCTCCCATAAAATAACTCACGCCTGACATGGCCGACCTGTTCGCGCACATCGCGCCCGCAGCACCACTGGCAGAGCGCCTGCGCCCCAAGCATATCGATGAGGTAATCGGGCAATCGCATCTGCTGGGGCCGGGCAGGCCGTTGCGCTTGGCGTTCGAATCCGGCAAGCTGCACTCGATGATTTTGTGGGGCCCGCCCGGAGTGGGGAAAACCACGCTGGCGCGGCTGATGGCATCGGCCTTCGATGCCGAGTTCGTGCCGCTGTCGGCGGTGCTGTCCGGGGTGAAGGACATCCGCGAGGCCATCGCGCAGGCGCAGCAGGTGCTGCAACAGCGCGGATGCCACACCATCCTGTTTGTGGATGAAGTGCATCGCTTCAACAAGTCGCAGCAGGACGCTTTCCTGCCGTTCGTCGAACAGGGGCTGGTCACTTTCATCGGCGCCACTACCGAGAATCCATCATTCGAGGTGAATAACGCGCTGCTGTCGCGCGCGCAGGTGTATGTGCTGCATGTGCTGTCGGCGGAGGAATTGGCGCAGTTGTTTGAGCGTGCGCAGCGGACCGCATTGGAAGGTTTGCAGTTTGATGACAATGCGTGCGAACGCATCATTGGTTACGCCGACGGCGATGCACGCCGCCTGCTCAATGTGTTGGAACAGTTGCAGATTGCGGCACAAACCGCTGGTGTGAGCAAGATAGACAGCGCGTTTCTTGACAATACACTGGCGCAAAACCTGCGCCGTTTCGACAAGGGCGGCGAGGCGTTCTACGACCAGATTTCCGCGCTGCACAAATCGGTGCGCGGCTCCAATCCGGATGCCGCACTGTACTGGCTGGTGCGCATGCTGGACGGCGGCACCGACCCGCGCTACCTAGCGCGGCGCATCGTGCGCATGGCGTGGGAAGATGTCGGCTTGGCCGATCCGCGCGGTATTGAACTTGCGTTGCGTGCCGCAGAAACCTATGAGCGGCTCGGCTCGCCGGAGGGCGAACTGGCGTTGGCGCAGGCCGTGCTGTACATGGCCGTCGCCGCCAAGTCGAACGCGGGTTATGTCGCGTATAATGCCGCCCGTGCCTTCGTCGCCCAAGATGGCTCGCGCGAAGTGCCACTGCGTCTGCGCAACGCCCCGACCAAGCTGATGAAACAGCTCGATTACGGCAAGGGCTACCGCTATGCGCACGACGAAGTGGAGGGCTATGCGGCGGGCGAGAATTATTTTCCTGACGGTATGCCGGAGGTGAGTTTCTATCAGCCGACAGACCGCGGGCTGGAAGCCAAGATCGCCGAGAAACTGGCGCAGCTACGCGAATTGGATGCGGCAGCAAAGAAGAAAATATAATTAGCTAGCGTTAGGTACCATGGATATTATTTTGAACAATTGGTTATTGCGTAAATTGTTTTTACTACGCAAGATATATTTGAGTCGCACCTCGTTTCGGCACTATTCGCAATACGGCGAGGATATTCCGACCTATATTTATTTGGCACCGATTAAGCGGGGGTTTTTCGTTGATGTGGGTTGCTTCCACCCGAAAAAATACAACAACACCTACCGCTGGTATCGCATGGGTTGGCGGGGGGTAAATGTCGATCTGGATCCGGTTAAGATCGAAGCATTTCAGATGGCCCGCCCTGGAGATGTGAATATGGTCTACGCCATTGATCGTGAAGGCCAAGGCGAGCTGCGCGATTGCTACTCGTTTGGGCATTACTCACTACTTTCAACGCTAGACAAGGATTTCGCAGAAACTCAGGTTAAATTGGGGCGGAAGTACACGGTGCGAAAAGTGCCGGTGGCCACTCTGGATTATGTGCTGGACAAAACCAGATTCGCCAACCGCAAAATTGACTTGTTGTCGGTGGACGCGGAAGGCCACGATTTGGCCATTTTGCAGTCTCTTTCTTTTGAGCGATACAGCCCCGGTTTGATTTTGGTGGAATTGCACCAAGCGACGATAGACAAAGTCATGGCAAGTCTTTTGTATCAATATCTGAGTGACAAAGGTTACGACCTAGTGAACTGGGTGGGGCCGACCTTGGTATTTAAACGTAAGGTTGATTGAGGGAAATATGCTGGATATACAAGCGTTACGTACTGATTTGCCCGTCATCGCGGCACGCTTAGCGACGCGCGGTTTTGTGCTGGATACGGCGCACTTCCAGAAACTGGAGTCGCATCGCAAGAGCACCCAGACGCGCACACAGGAATTACAGGCCAAGCGCAACAGCACATCAAAATTGATCGGACAGGCCAAGGCGAAGGGTGAGGATACCTCGGCGATCATGGCTGAAGTTGCGAGTCTGGGCGATGAGCTAAAACAGGCGGAAGTGCAGTTGGGTGAAGTGCAAAGTGCATTACAGCAATTGCTGGAAGTGATCCCAAACACACCACACAGCACTGTGCCGCTGGGAAAATCCGAAACAGACAATCTCGAAGTGCGCAAGGTCGGCAGCATTCCCGCGTTTGATTTTGCGGTGAAGGATCACGTTAATCTAGGTGAAAAATTAGGGCTGGATTTCGACACCGCCGCCAAGATCAGCGGCGCACGTTTCTCTCTGCTGAAAGGATCGCTGGCGCGGCTGCACCGCGCGCTGGCGCAGTTCATGCTGGATACGCATACCGAACGGCACGGTTACACCGAAGTGTATGTACCTTACTTGGTGAATGCCGAGTCCATGCGCGGCACCGGGCAGTTGCCGAAGTTTGAGGAAGATTTATTCCGTGTGCCGCGAAGAGGATTTGAGCCGACAGAGCGCATATCACCAGATGGTGTGTATCAAAGGGGTTTCATGAGTGAGCCATTGGCTAACCCTATGGAAGATTGGTACTTAATCCCCACCGCCGAAGTGCCGGTGACCAACATGGTGCGCGACGAAATCGTGCTGCTGGAACAACTGCCGCTGAAGTTTGTGGCGCACACGCCGTGCTTCCGCAGCGAGGCGGGTTCCTACGGACGCGACACGCGCGGCATGATCCGTCAGCACCAGTTCGACAAGGTGGAGTTGGTGCAGATCATCCATCCGGAAAAGTCCTACGAGGGGCTGGAAGAATTGCTCGGCCATGCAGAAACGATTTTGCAGAAGCTGGGGCTGCCATATCGCGTGGTCAAGCTGTGCAGCGGAGATATGGGCTTCTCAGCGGCAATGACCTATGACATTGAGGTATGGCTGCCAGCGCAGAACGCCTACCGTGAAATTTCCTCGTGCAGCAATTTCGAAGCGTTCCAGGCACGGCGCATGCAGGCGCGCTTCCGCAACGCACAAGGCAAGCCGGAGCTGGTGCATACGCTGAACGGTTCGGGGCTGGCAGTGGGACGCACACTGGTTGCGGTGCTGGAGAACTATCAGCAGGCTGATGGCAGTGTGGTTGTGCCGGAAGTGTTGCGCTCTTATATGGGTGGTTTAGAGGTCATCAAGGCAAGTTGAGTTTCAGGGTATCCGGGAACTTCAGGTGAAACGGTGTCGCCGGTAGATATGGTACTTCGTGTGTGTCCAGATGTTTCAGCATGTCGTAGTACAGGCGTACCGTTTCGACCAGAATGACCGCTTCGCCACCGCGTGCACGACCATGTTTGGTCTGTTCGAAATACCCCGGCTGCGCCAGTAGCGGCATCATCTTTCTCACATCTGCCCATGTATCAGGGTTGAGCCCGGCGCGCGCTGCCAAAATACGCGCGTCTTCTAAATGGCCCATGCCCTGATTATAGGCAGCCAGCGCCAGCCAGGTACGCTCTTCCTCCGCGATGCGTAGCGGCAGTTGATCCTTCAGCAGTTGCAGATAACGCGCACCTGCCAGGATGCTCTGGCGCGGGTCAAGCCGATCCGTTACGTTCATGCGGTCAGCCGTTTCTTCGGTCAGCATCATCAGGCCTCGCACATTGGTAGGCGAGGTGGCAAGCGGGTTCCAGTGCGATTCATGATAACCGATGGCGGACAGCAGTTGCCAGTCTATTCCGGTCAATATTCCCGCTTCCTCGAATAGCTGCCGGAAATGCGGCAGCACGGTGCGTGTACTGGTGACGAACGCGACTGCATCCATCGGCTCCAGCCGCTCGTTGTGGCCGTAATAGCGATCCAGCAGCCGGTGCAGCGTGCCGTCCTGTTTAATGAGCGCGAAAAATTTTTGTGCTTCTGCAAATAATGTTTCGTCGCCATCTGGCGCAAATGCCCAAGCCAGCCTGGAAGGCTCGGCAATGTCGAATGCGGCATCCAGGTTGGGATAGAAATTGCGTGCCAGCGCCAGCTGTTCCTCGTTGGCGATAGTGCATTCCAGCTTGCCCGTAGCGACTTCGGCCAGCAGGTCGGCAACTGTTTTCTGGTGGCGTGACTCCCAGTGCAGCGCAGGCAGTTTCTGTTGTGCCTCGCGCAATGCCGCTTCCTGTGCGGAGCCAGCCGCTACGGCGATGGTTTTGCCAACAAGCCCATCCATGTGTCGCGGTGGCTTGCCATTGCACACCACCTGCTCGCTTACGGTCTGGTAGGAAGGGGCAAAGCGCAAGCCCCCGCCTTCATTGCCACGCAACCCGGCTGCGGCGATATGCGCCCTGTTTGTCATCAGAAACGGCGTAATTTTGTCCAGCGGCAGCGGCAGCAGTTTCGTTTTTACCTGCAACTGTTTGGCGAACAGGGTGACGAGTTGCAGTTCAAATTCCGCGTCCACACTGTTCTCGCCTTGCACTACGATAACTGTCAACTCTTCCCGCCACATTTTTTTTGGCGAGTCGGCAGGCATGCAGGCAGAGAGCAAGGCGGCGCACAGCCACGCAAGCGGGGCAACCCCTGTCATGAGCAGAGCCTGTTCTGAGTCTTGCCGAAGGGTCGAAGGGAATGAATGCACAGCCTTATCCATGTAAACATTCTGCCTGATTTTTTGCATTGCTGGTAAAATGCGCGACCGCGGAGAGGTGGCAGAGTGGTCGAATGTACCTGACTCGAAATCAGGCGTAGGTGTATGCCTACCGTGGGTTCGAATCCCACCCTCTCCGCCATCTATGCGCTATAGAACCGCATGTTTATTAGGTTTGCTGGCTTTTAGTTTTAATCGGTCTTACCGTAGGTCTTACCCACTGACATTGCTCGGCGTATTTTAAACCGCCACTATGAAATCTTTTTCAGCCACAATTCAAAAGTCCGCCATACGTTAGGGCTAGGAAATAGTTTTTCCGCATCTTCCGCCACGCGGCCTTCAAAATCATCAATGGTTTCGTCCGGGCGTTTATACCAAATCATGTCGGCGTGTTCTGCCCTTGTAACCGGAACGTCTTCACCATGTCGGATTAAAAAAACGTTGATTGATTTCTTTTCGGTATGGACAGAATTGATTTGCTCCAGTGCCGCTACACGAATTTCAAGGGTTGCCATGCCGTTTCCCCTCCAATCTAGTGATACGTTCTTCCAGTTGCCCAAGCTCAATCATTTTCGCAATCGAGGTCAGCATATAAACCAGCCGGGAAGCGTCCGCTGTTTCCGTTGTGGCTGTCCTGGCATCACGATAAACCCGCGCCATTTCCCGCCTGCAATCCTCGATTGTGGCGAGTTTTAGCTGGGGCATAGGCAAAATGCGAAGGCTTGCTCCGTCAATGGTCGCAGGCTGACCGGATGCCTTTTTTGCTGTCATCGCTGCATAACCTGAATTACTTCGCGCACCCGTTCAACTTCCGCTGACTTCGGTTTCGTTCTGGTTGGCAGCTTGATTAATTCGCCTCGCTCCCCATCCCAATAACTTGCCGCCTGCCCGATCTCACTCTCTCGCTGATATTCAACCTGAACAGGTGCATTATCTTGTTGAACAGGGAGTGGAGAATCTGGAAACACTACACAGGATAGTGATTGTTCTTTTTTGGGGTTAATTTCAGCATCAATCGCTATAGTATTTGCCTTGCTCAGAATCGCTATAGCTTTTTCGTGCTTCCGTTCTGGACAGTTTTTAGTCATTATCGAAGCGAATGTTTTCGGTTTCGGTGTTTTGACTTCCGGCATATCCAGCCCGAGTAGTTCCATCAGGTGAACAGGCATTGTCTCGGCTATGGCATCGCGTAGAGCATCACGGATAGCAGGGTCATCAAAGCTGTTTTTGTTTCTACGCAATGCAATGACTATGCTATCCGCTGCCGATACCCTTGCCGCCCTGCTATACCGCTTTGCAGGCGTTCCGCGCTTCAATCCGTACCCTTGGCCTACCTTGGCATGAAAATCCGCCTGCATGGCCAGCAATCGGGTTTTGTTGCCGATCAATTTATTTCCCGTCATGCGCCCATCGAACAGCGGCAGCATGATTACATGGCAATGCGGGGCGGCTTCATCGTTGTGGATTACTGCGCTCAGAATCGGGATCTCGAAGAACAGTGCCGCCCACGCGACTGCATCAGTAAAATAATCTACCTCCGCAATTCCAGAATCAGGCGGCAAGCTGACAACCATTTCCAGCCCGATGACTGGCTGCCATTGTTCCTTTTTTGCTTTCCGTAGCGGAAGAACATTCGCTTGTTCCATCAGCCTGACCGCTTCCGCCGCCACATCAGCAGCACGGCCAGCACCTCGAAGAACAACATTCAGCGAAGACTTGCGCGGGTCTATGTGGCTGTCCGCGCCGATCTCTGCTTGCATCTCGCGTAGGTTGTGACGGGCAGCGGTAGCGATAATGCCGCCGCCCTTCAGTTTCTTAATCCGTAATAGTTGTGTGTGTTCCATGATTACGCCTCCATTGCCGGGCGTAGCACATACTGGCCGACACGGTGAACACGTCCGCAATCAGTCGGCTCATTCACCCATACCAAGTCGATCTCCATTCCGAAGCGATGCCGCAATTCATGCACTCTTGCCGCTGGTGCGAGAATATCCAAGTCGCGCCGGGCAGCGAGTGTGCCGATCATGCCATGCGCTCTAAACCAATCAATCAGGCGTTGGCGTTGCGCTTCGAGTGAGTTAAAATGCGAACGTGGTTTTTTCACTTCGCCCTTGCCTGCCAGCGGGGCGATTTCATTTTCTAGGTTGCCCATGATTACGCCTCCCGACTTGCAAGACGTTTATTCACCCATTCGCTGATCTCGCTCTCGGCGAAAACAGTTTTTTTGCCAAGTTTTATAGGGCGAAGCTCTCCCGCCTTAATGCGTTCATACAAGGCGGTTTTGCATAGGCTGGTGCGATTGAGTGTTTCTGGAATTGCTATCAGGCGCGGTGCGCCTTGTGGCGTTACTGTTTGACTGGCTTTCATTTAGAACATCCTTTAATCAGATGCTTTCGTGTCGGCCAAATGCAAAAGGCGACAACGAAAGCGATTTATAAAATTCGCTTTTCGTCGCCGCCTTAAAATGCTTACGCTGTATAGCGCCTGCAATTCAAAACTATTTCAACTTCGGTTTCAACTGCCTTCGGAGTAGTCTGTCGGTCAATCATCGCCTCTATTGGCTACATTCTAAACTTTGGTTTCAACTGCCTTCGGAGTAGTCCGTCAGCAATCGTTACCTCCATCTACTGGTTTTAATTCTACACAATCAAAAAGTTTATGCAAGTTCTTAATTGCGCGTGTGCCGCCGTGACTGATTATGCGGTTTTCACAATCTGGATAACATTGCCCTTGCTGCCGCAATAATTACCCCATGCCTGCATCAATTCTCTACGCCGTTCAAACAGGTCGCTGCGCTGATAGCTGGCCTCTACCTCGTTCGGGTTGACGTGTGCCAGTGCTGCCTCTAATACCGCGCTTGGGTATGTTGTAGTCTCTGCGCCCCACATCCTGAATGATGATCTAAAACCGTGAACAGTCACATCAGGCGCGATACTGTGCAATGTTTTGTTTATCGCCACATCGGATAGCAGGCCGCCACGTTCACCCATGAAGACGCGCTCAGAATCGCCCATACGCCATTCCCGCATCTTGGCTAGTACCTGCATAGCCTCATCGTTCAACGGAACACGCTGTAGCACCTCTGCCTTCATTCTGGCCGCTGGTATTGTCCACGTCTTCGCTGCAAAGTCGATCTCTTTCCACATCGCGCCCCTTGCCTCACCCGATCTGGCCGCTGTCAGGATGGTGAACCGCAGACAATACGCTGACAGAAAATCCTTCTCACGCAATGCGGACATGATGCCAGGCACATCAGCGTAATCAGCAGCGGCATGGTGAACACGCTTGGCAACTTTGCTTGCCGCTGGCAGCACCTTTTCGAGGTTTGCTTTCCATCGCGCCGGGTTGTACCTAACATGCGCCCCTTCATGCACAGCAGCGTAATCCAGCACAGCCTCGATGCGCTGCCGCAATCTGGAGGCGGTTTCTGTTTTTGTCGCCCAAATAGGGAGCAAGATAGCCTTCACATCGGCCAGTGTGATCTCAGCAGGCAGCTTGCCGCCGATGGTGGGGAATGCGTATTGCTGGAGCGTTGCTGTCCACTGCGCGGCATGTTTGGCGTTGCGCCAGCCGCTGCGCTTGCCCTCGATCAACTCGACAGCATGATCTGCGAACGTCATCGCCGTGGTGTCGCGCTTCACCCGTACCAGCGTTGCCGGGTTTGTGCCGTTAGCCAGTGCTGTCCTCATCCTGCCAGCCAGTTCACGGGCTTGTGATAACGAACGGTCGGCCACCGGACTTAACCCGATCTCGATTGCTTTTCCAGCGAGTTTGTACCTAAAAACCCATGCGCGTGAACCAGTATCGCGGACTTTCAAATAAAGATTGCCGCCATCAGAATGAAAACCCGCAGGCAGGGTGTCGATCTCCCTCGCTGTCAGTAATTTAATCTTTGCCATAAATCCCCCGCCAAGCTAATCGGTCTTACCCGCAGTCTTACCCGTAAACACGGATTGAGGCGGAGTATGGCGGACGAAGGCGGACGTGTCAAGGCATAAAACTCAATAAATCAATGTTGTTAGTAAATCGCTGCGACTTACCGCGAACGTGGGTTTGTATTTCACCCTCTCCGCCACAAGTCAGTATCACCCCGTCCAACGACGTACACGAAACCCGCTAAAGCTCAATTACCTAGCTGGTTTTTTGTTTTACGCCATGTTTTTCTGTCCGTTGCAATCGTGGAGACAGCTTGATAGAAGCGCACTTGTTTTCAGTACCCAGCGGCAGGCGTAGCTAGTCAATTTTAGTGAGCGACAACACAGCATGCCTTAATTCATGCTGGCCAGTTCTATATTTGCCTGTGTCAAACGATCAATCAGGGTATTCAGGAAGGCTCTGTTAAATCTGAGTTGACAGTTTTCCGAGGCGTTTCTTAATGAGCCGGGCTTGATTTTGAGCAGGGTGACAGGCGTGTTTGCCATGACGGTGGCAGTACGGGTAGTCGAGCCCTGCCGGATGTAGCACATTTCACCGAAGCATTGTCCTGCGCCCTGGACGCCCAGCGTTTTGCCATCTTTGGTTATTTTCACTTCACCATCAGCTAGGATGTAGAAAAAATCGCCTTCATCGCCTTCATGCACAAGGTATGTGCCAGCTGGTATGCGCCCCCATACGCTGATGCGCAATACTTCCCATAATTCGATTTCGCCAAAATCCAGAAAGAAAGGCAGGCTCCTCATCGTGTTGAACTTCTCCGTGTCGGAGACGGTTTCTTGCGGCAAATCCAGCTTGGCGAGCTCGGCAAGATCTTTCGCCAAATCCCTCCATCTGGAGTATCGCTCCTCCAGCTTTTTGCACATAGCCTTGGCGACGATTCTGTCCAGTCGCAGTGGCAATGCCGGGCGGAGATTGCGAATGCCCGTTGGCTCCTCGTTCAGGATTTTTTGTGTCAAAGCGTAGCTGTTCTCTGCCTCGAATGGCATTCGTCCGGTCAGCAACCTGTACATCACCACGCCGAGAGAATAAATATCGGTCTGTTGCGTGAGGGAATCCAGCCTGATTTGCTCTGGCGACATATAGGCAGGTGAACCTACCCCGACCAGTTCGGTCTTGTCGCTTCTTGTTAATACGGCAGCCCCAAAGTCGGCTATTTTTATGTCGCCATTCCGGCACATCATGATATTCGCCGGTTTGATATCCCGGTGAATGACGCCGTTCCTGCTGGCGAAATCAAGCGCAAGAGCGCATTTAAAAATAATTTCAACTACCTTTTCCATGGGCAGCAGGGCTTCCGGCTGGCCATATTTCTCCAGGCTTTCACCCTCGACATATTCCATAACGATATAGCATTTGTTCTGATTCAACGCCGCATCATAAATACCGACAATGTGTGGATGGTTGAGCCGCCCTACAAGTGAAGCCTCGTTGGCTATCAGCTTCCGGTACTTGTAACCATATTCGGGGTCGGATAACAAAGAAAAATCAAAAAGCTTGACTGCGACCTTGCGCTCCGTGAAGGCGTCGTAGGCAAGGTAAACGGTACTCGTCGCCCCGCTACCGAGCACGCTGACGATCTCGTACTTGTCAATACTGGAAGGAGTCTGTGGTTCCATTGAGCTGGCCAATTTTTAGATTGGATGATGCTATGGTTTAAAGTATAGCTGTTTCATGAAAAGTCTGGTGGTGATATCTATCTGGAAGTGTATTGGGTTTCCTTTGTCGAAAATCAAGCAATCACCCGCGCGGATGATGCTTGGCATGCAACTGTTTGAGCCGTTCGCGCGCGACGTGAGTGTAAATTTGTGTGGTGGAAATATCGGCGTGACCGAGCAGCAATTGCACCACGCGCAAATCCGCGCCATGATTGAGCAGGTGGGTGGCAAAAGCGTGGCGCAGGGTGTGCGGAGAGAGCGATTTGTTTAGTCCGCCGTGTTTGGCGTGGCGCTTGATGAGATACCAGAACATCTGCCGCGTCATCGCCGAGGCGCGTGCGGTGACAAACAGCGCATCGCTTACCTTTCCCGCCAGCAACACCGTGCGTCCTTCCGCCATGTAGCGGCGCAGCCAGTCCAGTGCTTCTTCACCGAGCGGCACGAGGCGCTCCTTGCTACCCTTGCCCATCACGCGCACCACGCCCATGTCCATGCTCACTTGCGCAATACGCAAGGTCACCAGCTCGGATACGCGCAAGCCGGTGGCATACAGCACCTCGAACATGGTGCGGTCGCGCATGCCCAATGGGGTATCCACATCCGGCGCATTGAGCAGTTGCTTCACATCCTGTTCGGTCAGGCTCTTCGGCAGGCTGCGCGGCAGCTTGGGTGTGGCGATTTGCAGTGTGGGGTCGGCATCTACTTTGTTCTGCCGCAGCAGGTAGCGGAACAGGCGTTTGAGGCTGGAGATGGTGCGGCTGGTGCTGGTGGCTTTGGCTTTCTGTTCGCTGACCAGATGTGCGAGAAAGCCCTGTATGTCGGCATGCGTGGTCTGCAACAGCGATGCACCGCGCTGCATTTCCAGCCAGGCAGAAAATTTATGCAAGTCGCGCCGGTAGCTTTCCAGCGTGTTACGCGACAGGCCGTCTTCCAGCCACAGGTTGTCGCAGAACTCATCGAGGAGGTCAGTGTTGTTCATGCGCCAGCAACCAGCGTTTGATGTCCAGCGCGTAACCGCCGCTGTGATGCATGAAGCCGCCCAATCCGGCTTTGCCAACCACGCGGTGGCACGGGATGACGATGGGGATGGGGTTGGCGCCACAGGCTTGGCCGACGGCTTGCGCGCATGATTGCAATCCTTTCGCCAACTCCCCGTAGCTGCGCGTTTCCCCGCGCGGAATGGCGCACATTGCCTGCCAGACTTTGGTTTGATGCGTCGTACCGTTGAGCCTGAGGGGAAGGCTGAAACGGAAATCTGGATCGGCAAGGTACGCGGACAACTGCGCGCATACCTTACGCGCAAAGGCATTGCGCGGCTGCTGCGATGCAGTGCCCGGTGCGAGGAATTCGATGCCGGTCAATGCATCATCCGTGCAGAGGATGCCGAGTACGCCGAAGGGTGTTTGCAGTTTTGCCTGGTAGCCCATATGGGAATGATAGCGCAATAAAAAACGGGAGGCATTGCCTCCCGTTTTTTCTGGAACCCGCCGGAGCTTACGCTGCGGTTTTGGTGCTGCGGGCTGCCAGCTTTTCCTTGATACGTGCCGACTTGCCGGAACGGTCGCGCAGGTAGTACAGCTTGGCGCGGCGCACATCACCGCGACGCTTCAGTTCGATGCTGGCGATGGATGGGGAATAGGTCTGGAAAGTGCGTTCCACGCCTTCACCGGCGGAAATTTTGCGCACGATAAAAGAGGAATTGAGCCCCTTGTTGCGTTTGGCGATCACTACACCTTCGAAGGCCTGGGTACGCTTGCGTTCGCCTTCCACCACGTTCACGTTGACGATCACCGTATCGCCGGGGGCGAAAGAAGGGATGGTTTTACCCATACGGGCGATTTCTTCTTGCTCAAGTATTGCGATCAGATTCATTTTGTTTCCTCTTGTTGTACGGAAGCTTGTTCCTGCTGGTACTCTGCCAGTAGCCGAGCTTCCTGTTTTATTAACTGGCGCTGTGCCAGCAAATCAGGGCGTCTTTCCCAGGTGCGTCCCAGCGCCTGTTTCAACCGCCACTTTTCTATTTCGGCATGGTGCCCGGAAAGCAATACTTCCGGAACGCCATCGCCTTCAAACACTTCCGGGCGCGTGTAGTGGGGACAATCCAGCAACCCTTGCACAAACGAGTCCTGCTGCGCCGACTCGGCATCACCCAGCACGCCGGGGATTTGCCGCACCAAGCTGTCTATCAGCACCATCGCCGCCAACTCGCCACCGGAAATAACATAATCTCCGATGGAAAGCTCTTCATCTACCTGCTGCCGAATCAGGCGTTCGTCCACGCCTTCGTAACGGCTCGCCAACAAAATCAAACCTTCGTCGCGCGCCAGTAATTCCTTCACCACTTCGTGGTTGAGTTTCCGCCCCTGCGGCGACAGGTGTATCACACAACTCTTCGCCATCCCGCTTGCGCCCTGCGCTGCTTTCGCTGCGCTGATCGCCTTTTTCAGCGGCTCCGCCAGCATCACCATTCCGGGGCCACCGCCATACGGGCGGTCATCCACGGTGCGGTAGTTGTCGGTCGTGAAATCGCGCGGATTCCACGTCTGCAACAGAAACTGGCCCTGCTCCGCCGCGCGCCGCGTTACGCCGTATTGCGTAATCGCATCGAACATCTCCGGGAACAGTGTGATGACATCGAAGCGCATATCACTCAGTGTTTCTCTGCCCAATCAGCAGCCCAGTCAACACGTATCACTTTTTCCGCCAAGTTTACTTGCCTGATGGCGTTGGCGATGAACGGGATCAATACCTCACCGCTCGTCCCCCGCACACACAGCACCTGATTGGCGCCGGTATCCATCAGGTTGTCCACTGTTCCCAAGCTTTCGCCTGTGAGATTGACCACTGCAAGCCCGATCAAATCCGACCAGTAATACTCACCTTCAGGCTGTTGCGGCAGGCTGCTGCGCGGCACCGCCACCAGCAAGCCCCTGTATTTTTCAGCAGCGGTCCGGTCGTTGCAGCCCGGAAACTTGGCGATCAGGCCTTTGCTTTGCACGGCAAATTTTTCCACGCCAACTTCGCGCCAGGGATGCTTCTCATCCCCTAACCACCAAACAGGATAGTCGGCAAGGCTCTCCACGAACCCGGTATAGGTTTTAAGCTTTACCCAGCCGAGTATGCCCTGCGCACCTGCCACCCGCCCCATGACTACCATGGGGTCTGCTTCGTTACGCTTTTGTTGCGGCACCAGCGCGCTTGACCAGCTTGGCAACGGCGTCGCTCAGTTGCGCGCCCTTTTCTTGCCAGTGCGCCACACGATCCAGCTGGATGCGCATGCCGTCCGGGCCTTCCGGGGC
>CAITJF010000020.1 GCA_903892645.1 uncultured Nitrosomonadales bacterium
CCTCCTGCACCAACACCTCCAACCCGAGCGTGCTGCTGGCCGCCGGCCTGCTGGCGAAAAAGGCCGTGGCGAAAGGCTTGCGCGTCAAACCGCACATCAAGACTTCTCTCGCCCCCGGCTCGCGCGTGGTGACCGAATACCTGACCAGAGCCGGGTTGCTGGAACCCTTGGCGCAACTGGGTTTCAGCCTTGCGGCCTACGGTTGCACCACCTGTATCGGCAATTCCGGCCCGCTGGATTCGCGGCTGGAAGAAGCGATTGCCGCACACGACTTGATTGCCGCCGCCGTGCTGTCAGGTAACCGCAATTTCGAGGCGCGCGTCCATGCCAGCATCAAGGCGAATTACCTGGCTTCGCCGCCTCTGGTGGTGGCTTATGCCATCGCGGGGCGGGTCAATATCAACCTCGACACTGAGCCGATCGGCACCGGCAAAAATGGCGAGGCGGTATACCTGAAAGATATCTGGCCGAACAGCGCCGAAGTGCAGACGATGATGAAACATGCCGCCGACCCGGAAACCTACCGCAGGCTGTACGGCGACCTCACCCGCGACCTGCCGCTGTGGAATGCAATCCAGTCCAGCACCGGCAACCTGTACCAGTGGGACGATTCCACCTATATCGCGCGCCCGCCATTCTTCGAAAACTTCAGCATGATGCACGGCAATATCAAAGAAATTCAAAATGCAAAACCGCTGGCGATATTCGGCGATTCGGTCACTACCGACCATATCAGCCCGGCGGGCAGCTTCAAGCCCGCCACACCCGCAGGCAAATACCTGCAAAGCCGTGGCGTGGCGGTGAAGGATTTCAACAGCTACGGTGCGCGGCGCGGCAACCACGAGGTGATGATGCGCGGCACCTTCGCCAACGTGCGCATCAAAAACCTGATGCTGCCCGCGAAGGCCGACGGCAGCCGCACCGAGGGCGGTTATACGCTATACAACGGCGAACAAATGGCAATCTATGATGCGGCGATGAGGTATATCGCCGATGGCACCCCCACGGTGATCTTCGCCGGAGAGGAATACGGCACCGGCTCGTCGCGCGACTGGGCGGCGAAAGGCACGCAATTGCTCGGCGTGAAGGCGGTGATCGCAAAATCCTACGAGCGCATCCACCGCAGCAACCTGGTCGGCATGGGTGTGTTGCCGTTGCAATTCAAGGGTGATATCAATGTTGCCGCACTGCATCTGACCGGCGAGGAAAGTTTCGACATCGGCGGTATTGACGAGAATTTGAAACCGCAACAGGACGTGATGCTCACCATCCGCCGCAAGGGCGGCAGCACGCAACAAGTGCCGCTGCTGCTGCGCATTGACACACCGATTGAGGTGGACTACTACCGGCACGGCGGGATACTGCCCTACGTATTGCGCGAGCTGGTATCGAGGTAAGGTACCCTATGCCCCAGACCCCGCATATCGAACGCCACTTCCGCGCCTCGCAAACGGTACGCGATGTTGTCATCGGCATGGCGGATGGATTGACGGTTCCGTTCGCGCTGGCGGCAGGATTATCCGGCGCAGTTGCGTCCAGTCACATCATCACCACGGCGGGTATTGCAGAAATCGCAGCCGGTTCGGTTGCGATGGGACTCGGCGGCTACCTCGCGGCGCGCGGCGATGCCGAGCACTATGCCCATGAGTTGAATCGCGAACAACAGGAAGTACAAACGATACCGGAACAGGAAGCCGCCGAGATCGTCGAGGTGTTCGAGGCTTACGGGGTATCGGCGGAACAATGTGCGCCAGTGGTTGCGGCATTGCGCACAGATCGCGAGGCATGGGTACGCTTCATGATGCGTTTTGAACTCGGCCTGGAACGCCCGGAACCCGAGCGGGCGACACAAAGCGCGGCAACAATAGCCTGCGCCTATATCGCGGGTGGGCTGATTCCAATCGCACCTTATTTCGTGGCATCCAGTGTAACTGAGGCACTACCCTACTCTGTCGTTGTTACCCTGATTGCACTGGCGGTATTCGGCTACGTCAAGGGCGGCTTTAGCGGAACATCCCCATTGCGCAGCGCCCTGCAAACCCTGCTGATCGGCGGTACTGCTGCGGCAGCCGCATTTGTTTTGGCCCGCGCTATTTCATAGGCGCAATTTCATAAGGGAACACCATGACCAGTAGAAATGAATGCGATTCGTTCGGCACCATCGAGGTTCCCAACAACCGGCTGTGGGGCGCGCAGACGCAGCGCTCGCTCGAACATTTCCACATTTCGTCCGAGCGCATGCCGGAAGAAATCATCATGGCCCTCGCCGAAGTCAAACGCGCCTGCGCCCTCGCCAACCGCGATCTAGGCCTGTTGAAAGCAGAGAAGGCGGATGCCATCGTGCAGGCGGCGGAAGAAGTGCTTGCGGGCAAACATGGCAATGAATTCCCGTTGTCCGTGTGGCAGACCGGCTCGGGCACGCAGAGCAACATGAACATGAATGAGGTGCTCGCCAACCGCGCCTCGGAACTGCTCGGCGGCGCGCGCGGTGAGGCGCGCAAGATCCATCCCAACGACGAGGTCAATCTCGGCCAGTCATCCAACGACATTTTTCCAACTGCGATGCACGTGGCCGCCGTCGCTGGTATTCAGCAGAAACTGCTCCCGTCATTGCGTACGCTACGCGCAACCTTGGCAACAAAATCCGGCACATTCGCCGGTATCGTCAAGATCGGGCGCACACATTTGCAGGATGCAACCCCGCTGACATTAGGCCAGGAATTCTCCGGCTATGTAGCGCAACTGGAGCTTGCGGAATCAGTGATCCTCGCCGCACTTACTCCGCTTTACGAGCTGGCGGCAGGCGGCACGGCGGTGGGTACGGGGCTGAACACCCATGCCGAATTCGGCGAGCGCGTCGCTGCGGAAGTGGCACGCAGCACCGGACTGCCATTCAAAAGCGCCACCAACAAGTTCGCCGCGCTGGCTGCGCACGATGCGCTAGTGGCCGCGCACGGCGCGCTCAAGACACTGGCGACTGCCCTGATGAAAATCGCCAACGACGTGCGCTGGCTGGCCTCCGGCCCGCGTTCCGGGCTGGGCGAAATCAGCATCCCGGAAAACGAACCGGGCAGCTCGATCATGCCGGGCAAGGTAAACCCGACGCAGTGCGAGGCGCTGACCATGCTGTGCTGCCAAGTGTTCGGCAACGACGTTGCCATCACCATCGGCGGTGCCTCGGGCAATTTCGAGCTGAATGTATTCAAGCCGCTCATCGCGCACAATTTCTCGCAGAGCGTGCGCCTGCTCGCAGACGGCATGGCGAGCTTCGAGGAGTATTGCGTGCGTGGCATCGAGGCTAATCGTGAGCGCATCATGAAACAGATGGAACGCTCGCTGATGCTGGTGACCGCGCTGACTCCGCATATCGGCTACGACCGTGCCGCCGAGATCGCCAAGCGGGCGCACCGCGACGGCAGCTCGCTGAAGCAGGCGGCACTGGTGCTGGGGTATGTTACGGAAGATGAATTCGACCTCTGGGTGCAAGCGGCGGAAATGACCCACCCAAGGATGGCTTAAGGGAATACTTCCTTAAGTTCTGCTCTCGCCTATTCCACGCCCTGGATCAACTGCTCCAGTCTTACGCGCCCGTGCGGGGTAGTCATCACCATCAACACGTCGCCATCATGCACGATGTGCTGCATGGTTGGATTAAACACCCACTTCCCACCCTGCTTGATGGCGAGCAAAATACAATCGCGCGAGGCAAGATTAAACATGGCAAGTAATTTTCCGGAAAAACCGGTTGGAACCACAACCTCTTCCATGCGCAAATTGCCATCCGATTTAATCATCTCATCGAGAAAAGACACCACATGCGGACGCACCATCGCCGACACGATGCGCAGGCCGCCGGTGAAGTCCGGCGATACGATTTCGTCTGCCCCGGCGCGGCGCGTTTTTTCCACATTCTTCACATCATGGCAACGCGCTACTACACGCAACTCAGGATTAATTTGCTTGGCACTGAGGCTGATCACCAGATTCTGGCTGTCATCCGTTGCCACCGAGAATACCCCGCGTGCGCGTTCAACTCCGGCGGCAAGCAGGATGTCATTGTCGGTGGCGTCACCGTGCAGGTATAACTGTTCCGGATGTTTGGACAGGTAGTTCTCAATGTGCTGAAAATCCTGATCCACGATAACGCAATGGCGTCCGGTCATCACCAGTTCATGCGCCACATTGCTACCCACACGCCCCACACCGCATACGATGTAGTGGTCTTTCAGCTTATCAATCTTGTTTTGCATTTTCTTTCTCCGCCATGCCTCGTTGATATCGCCTTCCAGTATGAATGCCGTAAGGGTAGATAACATATAGGTCATCGTACCAATACCTGAGAATGCGATGAATATAGTAAACAATCTCCCGGCAGGACTTTGCGAGAGATCAACAACTTCGCTGAAGCCTATTGTGGCAACCGTGATGAATGTCATGTAAAAGCAGTCCATCCAACTGTATTGCGGACCGCCTATCATGCGATATCCCACTGTACCGGTCAG
Source organism: uncultured Nitrosomonadales bacterium (assembly GCA_903892645.1). Taxonomy (GTDB): domain Bacteria; phylum Pseudomonadota; class Gammaproteobacteria; order Burkholderiales; family Gallionellaceae; genus CAITJF01. Next base: position 4,503 of record CAITJF010000020.1, read on the forward strand.
CATGACCAGCACCAGAACAGCTGATGACCAGGCAAAACTGAGATAGACGCGGGAAGCGGTTAATTCGGCCAGTTTCATCATTCATCCATTACATTTTGGCCTGGAAACAGCACGTCGGAAAAACCAAACTGGCGTAAATCACGTATGCGCATCGGATACAGAATCCCATCCAAGTGGTCGCACTCATGCTGCACCACACGGGCATGGAAGCCGCTCACCGTGCGGTCTATCAACGCGCCGTATTCGTCACAGCCCTGATAACGAATGATCTTGAAACGCGGCACCAGGCCCCGCATGCCGGGTACGCTTAAACAGCCTTCCCAGTCTTCCTCTGTATCGCTGCTTAAGGGAGTAATGACAGGATTAAGCAACACCGTTTGCGGCACCGGCTCGGCATCGGGATAGCGCGGATTGTGCTGTACGCCGAAAATCACCACGCGCTGGTTCACACCAATCTGCGGCGCGGCCAACCCTACTCCGTCCATTGCCTGCATGGTGTCATGCATATCGGCCAGCAAGGCATGCAATTCGGGCGTGTTAAAGGTATTTACCTCATTCGCACAACGCAACAGGCGCGCATCGCCCATACGCAAGACTTCTCTAGAAGCCATCGCAAAAATGTCGCGAGCGCAGGCAGGTTGAATGAGTCCGGAGCACAGGAACCGGAGTGTACGCGGTAGTGCATGAGGATTCCGACAACGCAGTTGCGGCGCAGGCTAATCTCCGCAATGTGGAGATTAAGCGAAGCGGCCGTAGCCAACACCGCGCGAGTTCAAGATGCCAAGCGCAGTAATTTTTGAGGTGGCTTCTAATCGCCATCTGATCCCACTACACATTCAAGAATGTTGCGCACGCGCGCCATGGCCGGTTGCGTCACCGCGCTGATGGTTTCCAGATGCACGCCATCGCGGCTACTACCACGTCCGGCGGCATGGTTGACCACCACCGCAATGGCGGCGTAACTCAGGCCGAGTTCTTTTGCCAGCGAGGCTTCCGGCATGCCGGTCATACCCACCATGTCAGCGCCGTCACGCTCCAGGCGGTTGACCTCCGCCGCCGTTTCCAGGCGCGGCCCCTGTGTGGCGGCATACACGCCGCCATCCCGGCAGGCTTCGCCGGCGCATTGTGCGGCATCCAGTATTTGCTGACGTAATTTCGGGTTATACGGCTGGGTGAAATCAATGTGCGTCACTGGACGGTCGCGCCCATCAAAGTAAGTCACTGCGCGTCCATAGGTGTAATCAATGATTTGATCCGGCACCACGATGACCCCGGGCGACAGGTCGGCGCGGATGCCACCCACCGATGCGACCGATACGATGCGCGTGACGCCCTGTTCATGCAGTGCCCACAGGTTGGCGCGGTAATTCACCTCGTGCGGCGGGATGGTGTGGCCGTAGCCGTGGCGTGCCAGGAACATCACCTCGTGTTGCCGCAAGCGGCCAAAGGTAATCGCGCCGGACGGCTCGCCATAAGGTGTGCGCATCACTTGGCGATGCGTAATTTCCAGATTGGCCAACTGCGTCAGCCCCGTTCCACCTATGATTGCCAGCATTCTTATTCTTCCTTTGATGGAACTACTGATAAAACTACTAGCCATCTGACTAGGCTATCCAAAAACGACAGCCGAGTCATTGGTTATAGCCATTCCACCAGGTTGGTAAAAAACACCAACCGAGTGCACCCGCAAGGGGTACGCCGTGATTGTAAGGGACTAAAGCCCCAACAACACACGCAGGCTGGTTATATTGCGTAAATCGCGGGCAGGTTGCGCCACGCGCCATGTATGTCCATACCAAAGCCGAACACGAAACGGTCCGGCAGTTTTATGCCGACAAAATCTGCACTTATCGGTTTGTTTTTGCCATTCAGCTTATCGGCGAACACTGCGCAGTAAAACCCGATGGCGCCCAGATCCAGTACGCGTTGCTTGACTGCGGCCATTGTTTCACCCTCGTCGAGGATATCATCCACTACCAGCACTACCTTGCCGCGCACGTTTTCACGCGGCTCAACCCTCCAATGCAACACTCCGCCCTGCTGCCCGCTGCCGTAGCGCGACACATGCACATAATCAAAATCAAGCGGAAAATCCAGCAACGGCAGCAACTGCCCGGTAAACACCACCGCGCCGCCCATCACCGATAGCACCAGCGGGTGTACACCGGCTAGTGCAGAATTGATTTCCCGCGCCACACGCGCCAGCGCAGCCTGCACCTCCTCCGCCGGGCAAAGCAGTTCAGCCTGCTGCAGGATGTCGCATGCCTGCTGGTTAGACAGCGTCATTTTACCGTTGCCAGATAAGCAGCAAACTCATCGCGCAGTTCCGGATGCATCAGGCCGAATGCCACCTGCGCCTGCAAATAGCCCAGCTTGGAGCCGCAGTCATAACGAGTACCCTTAAAGCGATAGGCCAGCAATTCCTCTTCCTGCATCAGCGCGGCAATACCGTCGGTCAACTGGATTTCGCCGCCAGAGCCTGGTTTCACCCGCGCCAGGTGATGGAAGATGCGTGGCGTGAGAATATAGCGCCCGACCACCGCCAGAGTGGAAGGCGCCACCATCGGCATGGGTTTTTCTACGATGCCATTGACCCGTTCCACATCCGGTTCCAGATTGGTTGTGCTGACAATGCCGTATTGTCGGGTTTGCTCGCGCGGCACGTCCTGCACACCGAGTATGGAGCAATGATGGCGTGCGTAAACTTCCATCATCTGTTTGATGACAAATGATTCCCCATTAATCAAGTCGTCAGCAAGAATTACCGCAAAAGGCTCGCTCCCCACTACTGGTTGTGCGCACAGTACCGCATGCCCCAACCCCAGTGCTTCCGGTTGGCGGATGTAAATGCAATTCACATGTTTCGGAATCACATCCTGCACCACTCGCAGCAAATCGAGCTTGCCGCGTGAGGAAAGCTCCGCTTCCACCTCGTAAGCCGTATCGAAATGATCCTCGATAGCGCGCTTGTTGCGTCCGGTGATAAATACCATGTCGGTAATGCCCGCCGCCACAGCTTCTTCCACCGCATACTGGATAAGCGGCTTATCCACCACCGGCATCATCTCCTTGGGGCTGGCCTTGGTGGCGGGCAGGAAACGGCTACCCATGCCGGCGACCGGAAACACCGCTTTGGTAATTTTCTTCATGTTGATTCGCAATCCTTTAACAGTTGCGTAAATTGTTGTTCATCCAGCACGGTGACATTCAATTCCCGCGCCTTGTCCAGTTTGCTACCCGCCTCCGCGCCCGCCACCACATAGTCGGTTTTTTTCGACACACTACCCACCACTTTTGCTCCCCGCTCTTCCAGTGTGACTTTCACCTCGTCGCGGCTCATGGATGGAAGTGTACCAGTCAATACGAAGGTTTTGCCGGACAACGGCAACTCCCTGACCGGTTCGCCCTCATGCTCTGCCCACTGCACGCCCGCCGCACGCAGTTGGAAGATGACCTCGCGGTTGTGTGGTTCGGCAAAAAACGCCGCAACACTTTGTGCAACTATCGGCCCCACATCCGGCAACTGCTGCAAGCGCGCCTCGTCCGCTGTCATGAGATTATCCAGCGAACCGAAATGACGCGCCAAATCTTTCGCTGTGGTCTCGCCTACATTGCGGATGCCCAAGGCATAGATGAAGCGCGCCAGAGTGGTCTGCTTGCTGTGCTCGATAGCATCCAGCAAATTGAGCGCGGATTTCGCTCCCATGCGCTCCAGATCAACCAGCGCCGACATACCCAGCTTATACAAATCTGCTGATGTACTTACAATACCGACCTCCACTAATTGCTCCACCAGCTTGTCGCCCAGCCCTTCGATGTCCAGCGCGCGGCGGCTGGCGAAATGCAGCAAGGCCTGCTTGCGCTGCGCCGGGCAAAACAGCCCGCCGGTACATCTCCAGTCAGCCTCGCCCTCCTCGCGCACGATGGCGCTGCCGCACACCGGACATTTACCATGCAGCCGTTTATACAGATCGAATATTTCCCCCGCATGCGTCGGGCGCTGGTCGAGCACCACCGCTACCACTTCCGGAATTACGTCACCGGCGCGGCGCACAATTACTGTATCACCCACGCGCACATCTTTGCGCCGCGTCTCGTCCTCGTTGTGCAGCGTGGCATTGCTCACCGTGGTGCCACCGACGAATACCGGCTCCAGTTTGGCCACTGGCGTGAGCTTGCCGGTGCGTCCGACCTGGATGTCTATGTCGCGCACCACGGTCACCTGCTCTTCTGCCGGGTATTTGTGCGCCACCGCCCAGCGCGGTTCGCGCGACACGAAGCCAAGTTTCTCTTGCAAGGCTAGGCTGTTGACCTTGTACACCACGCCGTCGATGTCGAACGGCAACTGGTCGCGCTTGGCTTCGATACTGCGGTGGAAATTCACCAGCCCTTGCGCTCCCTGCACTACCTTGTGCTCACGATTTACAGGAAATCCCCATGCACCCAATTGGCCCAGCACTTCTTCATGCGTTGTGCGCCATTCCCAGCCCTGCACTTCGCCGAGCCCGTAAGCAAAAAATTTCAGCGGACGCCGTGCAGCCAGTGCAGAGTCAAGCTGGCGGATGCTGCCCGCCGCGCCGTTGCGCGGATTCACCAACGTGGGCAATCCCTGCTCACGCTGTCGTTCGTTGTAGCGCTCGAAATCGCGGCGCGCCATGTACACTTCGCCGCGCACTTCCAAGATACTGGGACAGTCCCCTTGCAACGACAAAGGAATCTGATGGATAGTACGCACATTCTGCGTCACGTCTTCGCCGGTCTCGCCGTCACCGCGCGTGGCAGCCTGCTTCAGCCTCCCTTGCTCATAACGAAGATTGATGGCGAGGCCGTCAAATTTCAATTCGCAAACGTACTTAATTAGAGGATCATTTTCACTCAATCCTAGTTCACGTCGCACCCGTACATCGAAGGCAATTGCGCCTTGGTCGCTGATGTCCGTCTCGGTGCGAATCGAAAGCATGGGCACGGCATGACGCACCGGCTGGAATGCATCCAATGGTTTGCCGCCGACACGTTGGGTGGGTGAATCCGGGGTGCGCAGTTCAGGATACTGTTCTTCCAGTGCTTGCAATTCGCGAAACAGCTTGTCGTATTCAGCATCGGGAATGAGAGGTGAATCCAGCACGTAATATCGGTATTCGTGGAGCCTGATCTCCTCGCGCAACTTGGTAGCGCGGCGGGTTACCTCCTGATTCACCATCAGGAAACAGCCTGCGCGCCTGCGCACTGCCTGGTACAACCTTGCCAGCCAGCATCCGGCTTTTGATGGTGGCGATCTGTTCAAGTATCTGGGCAATGCTCGTATCGCCTAATGCGACACGGCTATCGTCCACCACACTGGCACGCAAATCCATCGCCATTTGCCGCGCCAATTTCGCCATCTCAGAAAACCGCTGCGTGGGTTCCTCCACGCACGGCACATCTAGCAACAGGGTCACACCATTGATCCACATCTGGTCGAGGGTGAGATGCAGGAACGGTGCGTTATCGTGGCTGCACAGTTTGAATAATGTATGTCCGCGCGCATCGGGCAGGTGAAATGCGCCATCCGCCTGCAAGCTCATGCCATACTGCCCGGCCACGCCCGCGATCTCTCCGCCGGAAAACATGCGCTCTCCGCTCGGCAAGATGTTGAGGCCTATCATCTGGTCAACCTCGGCGCAGAAGCTATCCAGCTCCAGCGCGCGCGCGGCGGCGGCGGCCACATCTGGCAGCTCCGCTTCGGCGTGCGATTGCGCCGCAATATTTCGCGCCAGGTCATGGAAGTCTGCAAGCCGCGTCTTGCTTGCCGCACCGGAACGGTCGACCAACTGCAATGCCAGCTTGAACGCGGAGTAGGTCGGCAAGCTTTCCGGAATTACTTTTTCCCAGGCGTTGCTGGCCGCATTCAGCCCGCATACATGCATGCCCTTACCGAAATCGAAACGCTGCTGCCACAACGGTGCCAGCACATGCGCGCTTGCCGGGCTCGCGAGCGTCAGCACGGCGATGTAATCCGTTGCCGCATCCAGCAGGGCGCACTCTCTTGCCCAGCGTCTCCTTTCAACCGCCACCCCCGTCTGCCCGGGTTCAAGCGGCAGCGCCTGGGTAATCGCCGCTTCGGTGAGCATTTCGCCTGCCGATTTTTCCGGGGCATTGCGATACAACGCATCCTCATGCCCATGCCTAAACACCGTACCAAACTTGCGCCGATACTGGCGCTGCTGCCACCAGCTATATCCATACACCGCCAGCACCCCGGCGATGCCGATGACTAGCAGGCTGATCTGTAACTCACTCATAACTCATGCACCATGAAAAATATACAGGCTATCCGGTTTTGCGAATTGTCCTATAAAAGGAACCAGATTCACAAACTGCGCGGATTTCAAACATTAACACCAATCCTGTTTCGGTATTCACCTGCTGATTCAAGCAAGCGGCAGCTCGGCGGTGCCCTCGCCGACGGCGGCGATTTCATGCACCGCCTTCACAAACTCCGCCTGCTCGTGCAATTGCACCAGCGTATCGGGATGGGAACGGCCACGCATCTGCGCCAGGCGCGCCTTGCTGGTCGCCGGCATTTCCCACCTCAACCCGGCCAGCAGTTCATCCGCCAAATCCGGCCTGTTGCATACCAGCACCATGTCGCAACCGGCTTGCAGCGCCGCTTCGGCACGTTGCACGATGCCGCCAGCCACAGTGGCGCCTTCCATGCTGAGGTCGTCGCTGAAGATGCAGCCCTCGAAACCCAGCTCACCGCGCAAAATGCTCTTCAACCAGATGCTGGAAAAACCCGCCGGGTATTTGTCCACCCTCGGGTAAATCACATGTGCGGGCATCACTGCGGTCAGGCCGAAATTCACCATCTGGCGAAACGGAACCAGGTCGCACAGTTCGATGTCGGTATAGCTGCGTTCGTCCACCGGAATCTCCAGATGCGAGTCGGCGCGCACGAAACCGTGGCCAGGGAAATGCTTGCCCACCGTGTGCATGCCGCCTTGCCTCAAGCCCTGTAGCAGGCTGTGCGCCAGTTCGGCAATGGCCTGCGGTTCGGAGTGAAAGGCGCGGTCGCCGATCACGGAGCTTGAGCCGAAGTCCACATCAAGCACCGGGGTGAAACTGAAATCTACGCCGCAGGCACGCAGCTCGGCGGCCAGCACATAGCCTGCCTGATGTGCCAAGTGCCTGGCGCGCTTAGGGTGTTGATCCCATATCTTGCCCAGCTCGCGCATTGCGGGAATGCGCGTAAAACCCTCACGGAAACGTTGCACACGGCCGCCTTCGTGATCCACCGCAATCAGCAGAGATGGGCTGCGTAGCACGTGGATACTGGCTGCCAGCTCTACAAGCTGGCGCGGCGATGTGTAATTGCGCGTGAATAAAATTACGCCGCCGACCAGCGGATGGCGCAGGCGCGCCTCGTCTTCAGCCGTAAGAACGGTACCGGCAATATCCAGCATGACCGGGCCGATTCCCATCACTTTTTTCCTTCCAGAACCACGAACGCCACGGCGACATCGCGCTCGTCACTGATGCTGAGATGGTGGCGCGCTACGCCTAATTGTTTGATGTGTACAGCCAATTCGGGATCAAACTCAAAAACCGGCTTGCCCATCGCATCATGAGCCACGCTGATACGCTGAAAAGACACTGGATGGCGCATGCCGCTGCCTACGGCCTTGGCCAGCGCCTCCTTGGCGGCAAAACGCTTCATCAGCAGCCGCACCGGGTCGGCATGGGTGCCGTACTCAAGAAATTCCACGGGACTCAATACGCGTTGCGCAAAACGGTTGCCATAGCGGGTATGCAGCGCCTCGATGCGCGCATGGGCGACAATGTCGGTGCCGATACCGAAGATCATATGCCGTCCAGCCCCCGTTCGTCCTGATAACCAGCGACTTGGCTGTCGTATTTTGACAGCTTAGTCGAATGGCTATAACCAATGACTCGGCTGTCGTTTTTGGACAGCCTAGTCAGATGGCTAGTAGTTTTATCAGTAGTTACATCAGCTTGTCGAAGGAACGAACGGCGCTCACGACAGGTCTGTCGAAGGCCAAGTAGCCATTCATGTTTCGACAAGCTCAACACGAACGGCTTCATACTTAACCCGAACTTCATCAATAAACTCATGGAACGAGCAGTGCCTTCATTTTTTTCACCGCCTGCTCCAGCCCGATGAACACGGCCTCGGCGATAATGGCGTGGCCGATATTGAGTTCGCAGATATTGGGGATGGCGACGATGGGCTGCACGTTGTGGTAGTTGAGGCCATGCCCGGCATTCACCTGCAGGCCGAGCGCATGGGCATGCTCTACCGCTTGCCGGATGCGCGCCAGTTCGTGTGCCCGTTCCGGCACGCTGTCGGCGTCGGCATATTTGCCGGTGTGGATTTCCACCACCGGTGCACCGAGTTTTTTGGCTGCGTCCAGCTGCTTCTCGTCTGCATCTATGAACAGTGAGACGCGGATGCCAGCCTCGATGCAGCGCTCAGTGGTGCGCTTCACTACATCATAATGGCGCACCACATCCAGCCCGCCCTCGGTGGTCAGCTCCTCGCGCCGCTCCGGCACCAAACACAAGTCATGCGGCTTGATGCGCAGGGCGATGCTGATCATTTCGTCGGTGACTGCGCTTTCCAGGTTCATGCGCGTTTGCAGCATGCCGCGCAAAATTTCCACGTCCGCATCCTGGATGTGGCGGCGGTCTTCGCGCAGGTGCAGGGTGATGGCATCGGCCCCAGCCTCTTCGCAAATCAGCGCGGCGCGAATCACGTTTGGATAACGCGCACCGCGCACCTGACGTAGCGTAGCGACATGGTCAATATTCAACCCGAGCTTAATCATAATTTTTGCAGATCCTTTATCAATTCCCGTGTGTGCAACGTCTTGCCCGCGAGATGGTGATTCAGCAGCATACGCATCAACTGCTTGCTTTGCTGCGCGCTAACTATATCGCGGTAATCGTCGGCAGCCATATCTTGCAAGGTTTTGCCCAACACTGGCAAGCCCTCTGATGCATCCGGCGTGTCAGCTATCACACCACTCTCAATCACATAACGGTACTGCGCCATGGGATCAATCGGGCGGCCTGTATCCGCTTCATGTCCCAGCAGCAACGCATAGCCGAGTTCCTGCAACATGTGCTTCTCGAAGCGGCGTAGTGAGGCGGCATGATCCGCCTCACCCGCCAGACATTGTAAAGTGTGCTGGTAATAGTCGAACAGCTGTTCGTGCGGATCGTCGCGCGCCATCAGGTTGAGCAACAGTTCATTCAGGTAGAAACCGCACAGCAGCGCCGTGCCCTGCAACTGCGGCTGTCCGCCCTGCCACTCGGCGCGATGCAAGGTACGCAGCTCATTTTTGCCGAACCAGGAAAGCAGCAACGGTTGGAACCCCATCAACAGCCCGCGCAACGCCGATCTCGGACGCCTTGCACCGCGCGCCACCAGCGCCACGCGGCCGTACTGGCGGCTGAATACTTCCAGCACCAGGCTGGTTTCGCGGTAAGGATAGCTGTGCAATACAAACGCCTGCTGGTCTTCCAGCCGCTGCTTATGCGCTGTCATTCATAACCCAGAGATTTCAGAACCCGCTCGTCATCGGCCCAGCCGCTGCGCACCTTGACGAACACCTCAAGGAATACCTTGCCGTCGAACAGCTTTTCCATGTCCAGGCGCGCCTGGGTGGCGATCTCCTTGAGCTTGGCGCCGCCCTTGCCGATCAGCATGGCCTTGTGCGCTTCCTTGTCTACCAGGATGGCGGCATTGATACGACGCAGCTTGCCTTCCAGCTTGAACTGTTCGATCAGCACGCTGACCGAGTAAGGCAGTTCCTCGCCGGTAAAACGGAATATTTTTTCACGCAGCAACTCGGCGGCGAGAAATCGTTCGTTACGGTCGGTGATTTCGTCTGCGGCATAGATGGGATCACCCAGCGGCAAATACTGGCGTATGGCTTCCAGCAAGGTGTCCAGTTGCTTGTCCAGCTTGGCGCTCACTGGCACGATGGCGGCGAAATGAAACTCGGTGGCGATACCCTCGATAAACGGCAGCAGCTCGCTTTTGTCTGCCATGACGTCCACCTTGTTGATGACCAGAATCACCGGCACATCCTTGGGCAGCATCTTCAACACCAGCTGGTCGCGCTCGTCGTAGTGCCGCGCTTCGAGCACGAACAGCACCACATTCACATCGCGCATGCTGTTGCTCACCACGCGGTTCATGCCGCGGTTGAGTGCGTTCATGTGCTGGGTCTGGAAGCCGGGCGTATCCACGAACACAAACTGGCTGTGCTCCTCAGTGAGGATGCCGGTGATGCGGTGGCGCGTAGTCTGCGCCTTGCGCGAGGTGATACTGATTTTCTGCCCGATCAGATGGTTGAGCAGCGTGGACTTGCCCACGTTAGGGCGGCCTACAATGGCGATGAAGCCGCTATGGAATGGAGTGGTATCGGTCATGATTCTGTATTGAGTTGTGAATAGGCAGTTTCGGCGGCGGCCTGTTCCGCAGCACGGCGGCTGACGCCCTCGCCGCGCGTGGTGAGTTTCAGTTGCCCGATCTCGCATTCGACCTGGAACAATTGTGCATGCGCTTCGCCCTGGGTCGCAATCACCGTGTATTTGGGCAGCGCCAGTTTTCTGCCTTGCAGGTATTCCTGCAACAGCGTTTTGGCATCCTTGCCCAGCGTTTGCACATCGGCCTGCGCGATGAACGGCACATATAATCCGAGCACCACCCGCTCCGCCGCCGCGAAACCGGCATCCAGAAATACTGCGCCGAACAGGGCCTCCATTGCATCGGCGAGAATGGACGGGCGGCGGAATCCGGCGCTTTTGCGCTCGCCTTCGCCCAGCAGCAGCAGTTCACCCAGATCCAATTGCTGCGCCAGGATGAACAGGGTCTGTTGGTTCACCAGGTTGGAGCGCAAACGCGACAGTTCGCCTTCTGGCAAATCGGGGTAAGCGTCAAACAGGTGTTTGGCGATCACGCAATTCAACACGCTGTCACCCAAGAACTCCAGACGCTCATTGTGCGCCTGACTGTGGCTGCGATGCGTCAGCGCGCGCTGCAGCAGTTGCGGCTGAGCAAAGGTGTAACCAAGCCGACGGCACAGCGCATCACGGCTCATTTGCGTGTTATTTTGAACTGCTCGGGTTGAATTCGAGCACCAAGCTGACATTGCCGCCTAGTGGTATTTTCACCGAGTAACTAGCGCTCAGTGAAATGCCGCCGTTATCCTTGCTTATCTCGATATCTTTCTCATTAATGACGGTGATGGCGTCAATCGAGGCGCGCATGGCGAATGACGTGCGGATCGCATTGACTGGTGCATTCCGCATTTCCGGGTCGTGCGTGATGACATCAAATATGTTTTTTATTTTCGTATCCTGCATGTAGGCCGGGATGAGTTTTATTCCACCAATCGCAGCAACCATGATAATGACTATAGCCACCAAAAAACCAGAGAAACTAAAACCACGCTGCTTGTTTGCCATAATTTTCATCATGCATCCCCTCAGTTAATGGATAAACCGATACGTTTCAAATCACCAAAATTCATCCAGATCATGAACGCCTTGCCGACTATCATTCTATCCGGCACAAAGCCCCAGTAGCGGCTGTCCCGGCTGTTGTCGCGGTTATCGCCAAGCATAAAGTAGTGCCCTGCCGGCACCGTGCAACGCACCTCATCGTCACTGTAACTACAAACATCACGGTGCGGAAATTCCGCCACTGCCCCCAAATGCACACTGGGCATGTCTGGGTTAATCAACATGGCATGGGTATGCCCCATCAGGTTCTCGCTGTAGCGCTCGGCATGCACAAATTTCAGGCCGCTTTCCACATAATTGTATTCACCATCCTGCTGCTGCTCCTGCAATACGCCACCCACGAATACTTTTTTGTTGCGGTACACAATATTGTCGCCGGGTAAACCGACTACACGCTTAATATAATCCAGCGAGGGGTCCTCCGGATAGTGAAATACCATCACATCGCCACGCTTGGGAGAATTAATCTCGACCAACTTTTTGCCCACGATAGGCAGGCGAAGACCATAGGTGAACTTGTTGACCAGGATGAAATCGCCCACCTGCAAAGTGGGGATCATCGAACCGGACGGTATCTTGAACGGCTCGACCAGAAAGGAACGCAACAGGAACACCGCCAGAATCACCGGGAAGAAACTCTTGGAATACTCCACCCACCATGGCTCTCCGGCCGCTGCCGCGCGTTTCGGTTGGAGTATAAAGCGGTCCAGCAGCCACGCGCTGCCTGTGACCAGCAGCATTACAAACATGATTAGTGCAAAGTCCATCTGGCTTCCAGTCCGTGTTATTTTTCGCCCACTTGCAGGATGGCCAGAAAAGCCTCCTGCGGAATTTCAACATTGCCCACCTGTTTCATGCGTTTTTTGCCGGCTTTCTGTTTTTCCAGCAACTTGCGCTTGCGTGAAATATCGCCACCGTAGCACTTGGCAATCACGTTTTTGCGCAGCGCCTTGACGTTCTCGCGCGAGATGATGTTGGAGCCGATGGCAGCCTGGATCGCCACATCGAACATCTGGCGCGGAATCAGCTCGCGCATCTTGGCCGCCACTTCGCGGCCACGGTACTGGCTGTTGCTGCGGTGCAGGATGATGGACAGCGCATCCACCTTCTCGCTGTTGATCAGCATGTCCACCTTGACCACATCGGCCGGGCGGTATTCCTTGAACTCGTAATCCATCGAGGCATAACCGCG
>CAITJF010000021.1 GCA_903892645.1 uncultured Nitrosomonadales bacterium
CCCATTCGGATTCAAGAATATCTCTGCAAAGTCCAATGAAGTAAATTATGGGCGAATTCCATTTGGCTTGAACAGGCGGCTGTTTCAGATCGAGTCCCAATTTCCAGAGCAGGTTCACTACCTCTTGGGGATTCCCGGTAGCCTTGGCGATGCCCACAGCATAGTCAGCTTCAATCAGCCTGATCGTGATAACACGGAGCTCTGGGGAAGTTATGCTGTTGGCCGTCTCCATTGCTTCACGATGCAAACCGCGCGGCAATTGAAAATTACTAATCTTCAGCAAAGCAGGCATATAGTATCCGGGGTAGGCGTTAAAATCGGCATCTACCAGCGCTTCGAAACTGCGCCAGTCGTGTGGGCGTTCGAAGGTTTGGAAGCCCCATGTTAACGCGATTACAAACAATATTACTGTGCGTAGCACAGGTTTCAAACGCCAGCACAGGGCGACAATTAACAATATGATTGGCCACACCGCAAGTGCCAGCCAACGGTCTTGAATGAGCGAAGGGATTTGATAGGGAATCAGGTGCATATAGGGCATGCAAAGCAGCAAGAAAACAACCAAGGCAAAGCCCTCCAGCGACCGCTTGCGCAGGAGCATTACTCCACCAACTGCGGCAGCTACCAGAATCGTTGCCCCGAGAATGACCATGACAGGAAGGTACGGATCATCGAGCACCGGATAAAAGAAATGGCGGTTTTCCGGGCTGACGGCAAGACGGGTCAGCCACCCCAATATGGCCAATGTTCGGGTAACCACCTCAATTGCAAAATAAGCGGGCTCTGTACCTATGCTGCTGGCAATGAATATCAGCATTAGGAGTGCTGCCAGAAGCAATATGGCGAGAGGCCACAGCAGCAGGGAGCGGCGCCTGTTTGCTGCCGGGGTATCGAGCCAGAAGACCAGCCAAAGCAGAGCGATAACAGGTGCCACTGCAACATAGCTTGATTTTGAGAGCATCACCGCCACAAACGCAATCAGGGCTAGGGCGGCATACTGCGGAGAAAATCTCCACTCACGTCTGATACTCACGGCAAACCAGAGTGCAAGCATCGAAAATAGATTGGGGAGCATATACTTGCGTCCACTGATCCACACTACAGCTTCAACAATGGTTGGATGCAGTGCAAATAATGCGGTGACTACCGCCGCGGCCCAAGGCGCGCTGGCGGTATCTGCCGGGCGGAAATAGCGCCATACGCCCGAAGTTGTGGCATAGACCAGCGGCAGGCAGAGCAGATACAACAGGATGTTGTGCATCCGGAACGCGGCGGGGTTCAGGCCGAACAGCGTTATGTCGAGCCAGTAGGAAAGGTCCCGTAGCGGAAGGAACTCAGAATAAACGTTATACGGCTTGGTAAAGAGACGCCATAGCTCGGTTAGGTGCAGTCTGGAAAGCTTGGTATTGTTAATGATGTAAACTCCGTCATCAGAAACAAACGGATAGTTAAGTGCCTGCAGATAAACACCCGTAGCCGCCGCCGCACTAAATAATACAAGGGCCCAAGGGCCGAATTGCCGCATATAGGAAGGGATGGGAGGTAGATTCATTACCCTGTCGTTATCTAATTATGGCGTTGAATTCCGCTGGATTGCACAATGGGCCAGCTTAATTGTGCGAGTAAACTGCGCTATTATAGCAATACTCAAAATCTACAGGCGCTAGCCGACAGAATTTATGCTGGATAATTCAATCTGTGACACTGTTTTATCGGTGGTTGTACCCATGTACAACGAAGAAGAGAATATAGGTGAGTTTTATGCGCAGGTGAAAGTTGCACTGGAGCGAACTGGCGAAACTTGGGAAATTATATGTGTCAATGATGGCAGTCGTGACGCCACTCTGGCACAGTTAATAGCGCTGCACATGAGTGATCCACGTGTAAAAGTAATCAATTTTTCGCGTAATTTCGGTAAGGAAATCGCACTTACTGCGGGAATAGACTATGCCATCGGTCAAGCAGTGATTCCCATTGATGCTGACTTGCAGGACCCCCCAGAACTAATTTACGAGCTGGTTACCCAATGGCGCGCCGGCTATGACGTAGTCAATGCAACGCGGCGTACCCGTCATGGCGAGGGCTGGGTGAAGCGCACCACCGCACGAATGTTCTACCAAGCGCTGGGACAAATGTCAGACGTCAAAATTCCGCACAACACCGGAGATTTTCGGCTATTGTCGCGCCCGGCGGTGGATGCCCTGAAGCAATTGCCGGAGCGTACACGCTTCATGAAAGGCTTGTTTGCCTGGGTCGGTTTCAAACAGGCGACAGTATTTTATGACCGCCATGCGCGTTTTGCCGGCAAGACAAAATGGAACTATTGGCGACTATGGAATTTTGCGATTGACGGCATTACTTCGTTCAGCTCGACCCCACTCAAAGTATCGAGCTATTTGGGTTTATTCATAGCGCTTATGGCTTTTGTTTATGCCATGTTTTTGGTGGTACGCATCATGATTTACGGTAAAGATTTGCCAGGTTATGCCTCACTGATGGTGGTAGTGCTGTTTCTGGGCGGCATCCAACTTATTACCCTTGGTGTAATAGGTGAGTATCTTGGACGAGTTTACGCCGAGACAAAAGGGCGACCTTTGTACATCGTGCGTGATTATTACGGCGTTAAACCGGGTGCAACATAACGTGGATGCGAGTATCTATGCCGAAATGGCGGCACTGGAAAACCATCATTGGTGGTTTGTGGCAAGAAGATCCATATTGAATAAAATACTTGCCGGTTTGCCTTTACCAGCAGACGCACAAATACTGGAGGCCGGTTGCGGCACTGGCGGCAACCTCGCCATGCTGGCGCGCTACGGCCAAGTTCACGGCATGGAAGCAAATGCCGAGGCAATCAACTTGGCAATGGCTAAAGGTGTGGCTGAGGTGCGTGCCGGCTATTTGCCAAACGACATTCCGTTCCCGGAAAAAAGCTTCGATTTGATCGCCCTGTTCGATGTGCTTGAGCATTTGGAGGAGGATGCCGCTGCTTTGCGCGCTTTACGCGCACGCCTGAAACCGGGTGGCTGGTTGCTTGTCACTGTGCCTGCCTACCCGTTTTTATGGGGCCGCCACGACGAATTGCATCATCATAAGCGCCGCTATATGGCGCGTGGTTTGCGCGCTTTGACCGAGAGCGCTGGCTACCGTGTGCGCTATCTAAGTTATTTTAACACTTGGCTGCTGCCTCTAATCGCCGTCGCGCGGTTGGCACGTGGCAGCGCGAAGGATGGCAGCGCGGTACCCATGCCGAATAAATTCCTAAACGCCCTGCTTACCAAAATATTTGCCAGCGAGCGCTTTTTTCTCGGCCATATTGCATTTCCCGCAGGGGTATCTTTGCTCATGATGGCGCGCAACCCAGAATAGCATTCCATAGGGAAGCACAGATTAATTCGTCATCCCCGCGAAGGCGGTGTGATCCAGTGTCTTCTCTGAATTTAAGGTTCATTGCACCATTTATTCACTGGTGGATGCGCGGCTGCGGCAGCGGCCTTCGGCACGTGCTGCTTCCTCGAGTCGCCCGGCTTGTTTATAAACCTTCGAGAGCAGGCAGTATGCCCGTAAATCGGGTTGTGGCTGCTCCAGGGCAGCCCGTAGCGGA
>CAITJF010000022.1 GCA_903892645.1 uncultured Nitrosomonadales bacterium
GGTGGACGATGCGCATGGTTTTGGGGTGTTGTTCGAACAGGGGCGCTTCTTGCTGTCGCATTTCAGACTGGAATCGCCGCGCCTGATTTACATGGCGACACTGGGCAAGGCGGCAGGCGTGTCCGGTGCTTTTGTGGCGGCGGAAAAAGTCGTCATCGAAACGCTGCTGCAGCATGCGCGCAGTTATATTTACACTACCGCCAGCCCGCCTGTGCTGGCCGCCGCGTTGCTGGCGAGTCTGGGTATTCTGCGGGAAGAGGATTGGCGGCGCGACCAGTTGCAAAAACTGATTGCGCAGTTGCGCACCGGGCTGGCGCAATCGCCGTGGCAGTTGCTGCCTTCGCAGACGCCGATCCAGCCCTTGCTGGTCGGCGGCAATGAAGAAACAATGGCATTAAGCGAAGGGCTGCGCGCGCGCGGCATCTGGGTGCCTGCCATTCGCCCGCCGACCGTGCCAACTGGTACGGCGCGGCTGCGTATTTCATTGTCGGCTGCGCACAGCGAACAGGATGTTGCGCAACTGATCGGGGCATTGCATGAACTTGCACCATAAAATGAAATTCGCGCAGCGATTCGTTTGCTCCCTCGCCCGCAAGGCGGGAGAGGGTTGGGGAGAGGGACGGGCATGGCGGGTTTTTTGTTGTGAGGAATGATGGCCGCTATGCACGTTGAAAGCCATGGCTCTGGCGCACCGCTGCTGTTGATCCATGGCTGGGGCATGCATGGTGGCATCTGGAGCAGCGTGGTGCCGCAACTGGCGCAGCATTTTCGTGTGTACTGCGTGGATTTGCCGGGCAATGGTGCAAGTGCGCCGCTGCCAAATTACGATCTTGATAGCATGGTGCAGGTATTGTCCGCGCAGTTCGACGAACCGCTCATGGTATGCGGCTGGTCGCTGGGCGGGCAGGTGGCATTGCGTTGGGCACAGCGTGCCCCGGAGCAGGTGGAACGGCTGGTGCTGGTTTCCAGTACACCGTGCTTCGTCGAGCGCGAGGATTGGCTGTTCGGCATGGCACAGGCCACTTTGCAACAATTCACTGCCGAACTGGAACGTGATTACGCCGCTACGTTACGCCGCTTCCTCGCCTTGCAGATGCGCGGCAGCGAGCACGAGCGCGAACTGCTGCTGACCTTGCGCAAATGCCTGTTCAGCCGTGGCGAACCGGATATGGCAGCGCTACGCGGCGGGCTGGAAGTTTTGCGTGACGCGGATTTGCGTGGCGAATTGGCATCTATCCGGCAACCCGTACTGGTTATCGCCGGGGAGCGCGACAAGCTGACGCCGCCGGAAGCGGGGTTATATATGGCGCAAGAACTGCCCAATGCGTGTGTGAAGGAAATTGCAGGCGCGGCACACGCGCCATTTTTGTCGCACCCGCAGATTTTTTTGCAACACATAAACGAGTTTCTGGCATGAATGAATTTTTGATTGATAAATTACAGGTACGCCGCGCTTTCAGCCGTGCCGCACGCGACTACGACGCTGCTGCGATATTGCAGCGCGAGGTGTGCCAGCGCATGCTGGAGCGGCTGGATTACATCAAGTTACAACCCGCAAGAATACTGGATGCGGGCAGCGGCACCGGCTGGGGCACACGCCAGTTGGCGCAACGCTATCCGACGGCGCAGGTGGTGGCGCTGGACATGGCTTTGGGCATGTTGCATGTGGCGCGCGACCAATCGGGCTGGTGGCGCAAGTTGTTTGCCGGCAGCCAACAAAGCCACCTATGCGCCGATGTCGAGGCATTGCCTCTAGCCGCGAACAGCATAGAGATGGCGTGGTCGAACCTGACCCTGCAATGGTGCAACGATTTGCCCGCCACTTTCCGCGAATTGCATCGCGCGCTGAAAGTGAACGGCCTGCTGATGTTCAGCACCTTCGGCCCGGACACGCTGAAGGAATTGCGCAGTGCGTTTCACGGCGTGGATGGATACAGCCACGTCAACCGTTTTGCCGATATGCACGACATCGGCGACATGCTGGCGCACAGCGGGTTTGCCGAGCCGGTGATGGACATGGAAATCATCACGCTGACTTACGACGATGTAAAATCGGTGATGCAGGATTTGCGCAGCATCGGGGCGCACAATGCCACCGCCGGGCGGGCGCAGGGTATGATGGGCAAGGCGGCATGGAATGGTGTGCTGGAAAATTACGAGTGCCACCGCCGCAACGGCAAGCTGCCTGCCACGTTCGAGGTGGTGTATGGTCATGCGTGGAAGCCGCAACCGCAAGTGACAGGCAATGGCGTGCAGATAATTCAGACTGATTTCAAGCTATGAGATTTATGGATCGTCATTCCCTCTTTCGCGGGAATGACGGGTAATGTAGCGGGGAAATTGAGTGAACTATTTCGTTACAGGTACCGACACCGGCGTGGGCAAGACACTGATCTGCTGCGCGCTGCTGCATGCCTTCGCCGCACAGGGGCAGCGCGTCGTCGGCATGAAACCGGTGGCTGCCGGTTGCGATGATGATGAGCTTAACGAGGACGTAAAAAAGCTGCGCGCCGCCAGCAATATCCTGGCAACTTACGGGCAGATCAATCCCTACAGCTTCATCCATCCCGTCGCACCCCACATCGCCGCCCGAAATGCGGGTGTGCGCATCGATTTTCCCCGTATTCTGACCTCTTACAACGAACTGACCTCGCAGGCGGATGTGGTGGTCGTGGAAGGCATCGGCGGTTTCAAGGTGCCGCTGAATGAGCGGCAGGATAGCGCCGAACTGGCGCAGCAGTTGGATTTGCCCGTGATACTGGTGGTGGGCATGCGGCTGGGCTGCATCAACCATGCGCTGCTGACGGCAAGTGCCATCGAGGCATATAGCTTGAAATTGGCGGGCTGGGTAGCCAATGTGCTGGATGCGGATATGCTTGCCCTGCGCGACAACATCACAGCGCTGGAACAGCGCCTAGCCGCTCCATTGCTGGGGGTGGTCGAATATCAGGCGCAACCAGATGCGCGTGTGGCGGCGGCGCAATTGAATATTGAACTGCTAAAGGAAAATGAACCTGATGAGGTGTAACCAGTTTTTGCTTTTCCTGATACAACATAACTTGCTGTATGATTAGAAAAAACGGGTGGGGGGCAACATGAAAATACTGTTGGTGGACGATCATGCTCTATTCCGCGAGGGCATGCATCACATCGTCAGCCAGTTGGATGAACAGGTTGATATTCTGGATGCAGGCAATTTCCTGGATGCCTTGAATATAGCGGAAAATAATCCTGACCTTGATCTTGTCTTGCTCGATCTCAAGATGCCGGGCAGCGAAGGAATGGCCTCGGTCAATCTCTTTCATTCACGCTATCCTGGCGTCCCAATCGTGGTGATAAGCGGTACTGACCGTCGTGGTGACATTGAGAGTGTAATACAAAGCGGTGCAGTGGGCTTTGTTTCCAAGGCATCAAGTAGCAAGGATATGCTTCAAGCTTTGCGCACGGTGCTGGGTGGCGGCATTTACCTGCCGCCACAATTGTTGCAGCAGGCTCTTTCCGGCGTGGAAGAGGCTCGACGGGATGGGCGCAGTTGGCGTATCAATAAATCTGGCCTAACCGCGCGCCAGATGGAGGTGTTGCAACATCTCGCTCGAGGCATGTCGAATAAAGACATTGCCTTGGCAGTCGGTTTGGCGGAAGGCACAGTCAAAGTCCATGTCGCTGCGATATTTCAGGCATTACGTGTGAACAACCGGAACGAAGCATCGCGTGCAGCGCTGGATATGTGTTTGGTTGCAGACGAAGCGGGTAATTTGTGAACGTATATCTCTTTGTGCGGGATACGGCATGTCATTGAGCAGTACGGCTGACAAATCTTCCCCGTTGCCAAACCGATTGGCGGTGTTGCTGCGCGAATCGCGCTGGCTGCTGCTGCTCGCCGTGGCGCTGTACTTGATTCTCATCCTGTACGGCTATGACCGCAACGACCCCGCCTGGTCGCATAGCGCCAGCGGCGCCGTGCCGCACAATCCTGGTGGTGTGTTTGGCGCATGGCTGGCGGATGTGCTGCTGTATGTGTTCGGGTTTTCCGCATGGTGGTGGGCGGCATTCCTGATACAACGCGTATGGGCAGGCTATCGCGAAATCTCCCCTGACAGTTTGTTCGACCGCCGCGTCTTGTGGATGGCGCTGTTCGGTTTCGCCGTGTTGCTGTTATCCAGTAGCGCGCTGGAATCGCTGCGGCTGTACAGCCTGAAAGCCGCACTGCCGTTTGCGCCAGGCGGGATGCTCGGTGCGGTGTTGGGCGATGCGCTGGCGAAATTTCTCGGTTTCACTGGTTCCACTCTATTCTTGCTGGTGCTGATCGCTGCCGGGCTCAGCCTGTTCAGCGGCCTGTCGTGGCTGCGTTTCACCGACTGGTTGGGTGCGGCTATCGAGTCGACTTATTTCTGGGTGAAGAACACCTGGCAGACTTGGCAGGACAGGCGTATCGGCGCACAGGCATTGAGTGAACGGCTGGCAGTGGTGGAAGAAGAAAAAAAACGCGTGGAAGATCACCAGCCTATTTATATCGAACAGGCGGTGCTGGAAGTGCAGCAATCCGCGCGCGTGGTGGAAGAGAAGCAGGTGCCGCTGTTTGCCGACATGCCCGATTCACCGTTGCCGCCGCTGCATTTGCTGGATCAGCCGGCGCATGAGGTAGAGGTGCTGTCCGCCGATACGCTGGAATTCACCTCGCGTCTGATCGAGCGCAAGCTCAAGGATTTCGGCGTGGAGGTAAAGGTAGTGGCGGCTTACCCCGGGCCGGTCATCACGCGCTATGAGATCGAGCCTGCCATCGGTGTGAAAGGCAGCCAGATCACCAATCTGGTGAAGGATCTGGCGCGTGCGCTGTCGGTGGTCAGCATCCGCTTGGTCGAGACCATACCCGGCAAGGCTTACATGGCGCTGGAGTTGCCCAATCCGAAACGGCAGATGGTGAAGCTCTCCGAGATTTTGAGTTCGCAGGCCTACGCGGATATGCATTCGCCGCTCACCATGGCGATGGGTAAGGATATTTCCGGCAAACCGGTGGTGGCGGACCTGGGCAAGATGCCGCATGTGCTGGTGGCGGGCACCACCGGTTCCGGCAAGTCGGTGGCGATCAATGCGATGATCCTGAGCCTGCTGTACAAGGCCACACCGCAGCAGGTGCGCCTGTTGCTGGTTGATCCCAAGATGCTGGAGTTGTCGGTGTATGAAGGCATCCCGCACCTGCTAGCCCCCGTGGTCACCGACATGCGCCAGGCCGCTTCCGCGCTCAACTGGTGCGTGCAGGAAATGGATAAACGCTATCGCCTGATGTCGTCACTCGGCGTGCGCAACATTTCCGGCTACAACCAGAAAGTACGCGACGCCATCAAGGCGGGTCAGCCGCTGACCAACCCGTTTACGCTGACACCGGATAACCCGGAGGCGCTGGAAGAGTTGCCGTTTATCGTGGTGTTCATTGACGAATTGGCTGACCTGATGATGGTGGTGGGCAAGAAAGTTGAAGAACTGATTGCGCGCTTGGCGCAGAAGGCGCGTGCGTCCGGTATTCATCTTGTTTTGGCCACGCAGCGTCCCTCAGTGGATGTGATCACCGGGCTGATCAAGGCCAACGTTCCGACGCGTGTTGCGTTCCAAGTGTCGAGCAAGATAGATTCGCGCACCATACTCGACCAGATGGGAGCGGAGGCGCTGCTTGGCCAAGGCGACATGCTCTACCTGCCGCCGGGCAGCGGCTATCCGCAGCGCGTGCATGGCGCCTTCGTGTCCGACCAGGAAGTACACCGCATCGCTGAATATCTCAAGGCACAGGGCATGCCGCAATATATCGAGGGCGTGCTGACCTCGCTGGAAGAACAGGAAGCGGGCGGCGAGCTAGAAGGCGGCGCGGATACGGAATCTGACGCGCTGTACGATCAAGCTGTGGAGATCGTGGTGAAGTCGCGCCGCGCCTCCATCTCGCTGGTGCAGCGCCATTTGCGCATCGGCTATAACCGCGCCGCGCGCCTAGTGGAGCAGATGGAGCGCGCCGGGGTGGTGACGCCGATGCAGAGCAACGGCAATCGCGAAGTAATTGCTCCAGCGCGGGCAGAATAAAATTCAGGGATTCCGGATGTTGAAGTTTTTAGTTTTTTTATTTTTTATCTTACCGCTTACCGCCTACGCCGGAGCCACCGACAAGCTGAAGAATTTCATCGCCTCCACCCGTTCCGGGCAGGCTAATTTCACCCAAGTGGTGCAGGACAAGAGCGGCAAGCGCATACAGGGCGCATCCGGCATCATGCAGTTCCAGCGTCCCGGAAAATTTCGCTGGACTTACCAGAAGCCTTACGAACAACTGATCGTGGGGGATGGCGAAAAATTCTGGTTGCATGACGTGGAGCTGAATCAGGTCACGGTAAAAAAGCTGGATGCGGCGTTGGGCAGCAGTCCGGCGGCGTTGCTGTCCGGAAACAATGAGATCGAGCGTAGCTTTGTGCTCAAGAATATCGAGGATCGGGACGGATTGGAGTGGCTACAAGCTTTGCCTAAGGCCCATGACACCAGCTTCGAAAAAATCCTCATGGCCTTCAATGCAAAGTCTGACCTGGTTGTCATGGAGCTGCGCGACACCTTTGGCCACAACACCGTGTTGCATTTTTCCAATTTGCAGCGCAACCCGAATTTGCCTATGCAGTTATTCTCATTCACACCACCCAAAGGCGCGGATGTGCTGGGCGAATGATGAGGAATATCGGGAGCGCCGACGTATCGTCGGCAGTCAGACTCAAATGCCGACGAGAC
>CAITJF010000023.1 GCA_903892645.1 uncultured Nitrosomonadales bacterium
CTTTCCATCGGCGACATAAAACTGAAAAAACGCATGGCAGGGCGCCAGCGCCATCTTGTCTAGCTCGCCCACGTTCCAAGCCGAGACAATCAGGCGGCGTGAATCGGGATTTTTTTTGATTTGCTCCACCACATCGGAAATCTGGTCTACCACGCGCCCATCCGCCGTAGCCCACGAGCGCCATTGCTTGCCGTACACAGGGCCGAGGTTGCCTTGTTCATCCGCCCATTCGTCCCAGATCGAAACGCCGTTTTCCTTGAGATATTTGATGTTGGTGTCGCCCTGCAAAAACCACAGCAGCTCGTGGATGATGGATTTCATGTGGCACTTCTTGGTGGTGACCAAGGGAAAACCGTCCTGCAAGTTGAAGCGCATCTGGTAGCCGAACACACTGACCGTACCGGTGCCGGTGCGGTCGGATTTTTTCGTGCCGTGGGTGAGCACGTGTTGCATCAGGTCTAGGTAAGCTCGCATGGACGTATAATCGCGACATTGCATAATTTTTCGAGGGCACAATGCTAGCACAACTCACCCTATCCCAGACCCTGCCCACCGCTTCGTCAATCACGCACCTGCTGGTGCTGCTGCCGAAAGCCAAAGTGCTCCCAAAAGGCTTGCCGCATGCCGCCCTGCTCAATGCCGTGCTGGCGCGACGCGATATTAAGGCCGACGAGCTGGCAAAATCGCCCGTTGCCGCCAACGCCGAAAACGGCGCGCTGGTGGCATGGGGCATGCTGGATTTTGAGAAGGACACGTTTGCGCAACAAGTGCAGGTGCGCAAGGCCTTGCAATTGCTGCTGGGGGAAAATCCCAAAGGCATCGGCATCGTCGTGCTGGGCAACGAGGCGCAGCGCAGGCGCGCCGCCGAATTGGCAGTGTACGGTGCATGGGTGAACGGCGCGCCGCTACCGGTGCACAAGAAAAAGGATGCGCACAAGCCGCTGCAAAAGATTGAGCTGTTCGGCCTTTCTCAGTCCCTTCCCCCTGGCAGGGGGAAGGTTAGGATGGGGGTGGAGTCATCGGGCAGCAAAGTTTCTACCCCCTCCCTAACCCTCCCCCTGCATGGGGGAGGTGATGTATTTGGCACGCTCAAGGCGCAGGCCGAAGGCAACCTGCTGTGCCGCGAGCTGACCGTGTTGCCGCCAAACGAACTGACCCCTGCGCTGTACCGTGCGCGGATAAAAAAACTGGCGCGGCAAAACGGCTGGAAGCATGAAGAATTCGACATGAAAAAGCTGCGCAAGATGGGCGCGGGCGCATTCGTCGCCGTGGCGCAGGGCAGCGATCCGGAAGACGCCGCCATCGTGCATCTCTCCTACAAACACCCAAAAGCGAAGCAAACCGTCGCGCTGATCGGCAAGGGTATCTGCTTCGACACCGGCGGGCATAACCTCAAACCGTCGCGTTACATGCACAACATGCACGAGGACATGAACGGCTCCGCCGTCGCGCTCGGCATTCTGCTTGCCGCGACGCAGAACAAATTGGCGGTGAACCTCGACTGTTGGCTGGCGCTGGCGCAGAACCACATCAGCCCCAAGGCATACAAGCAGAACGACATCGTCAAGGCGCTGAACGGCACCACCATCGAAATCATCCACACCGACGCCGAGGGCAGGATGGTGCTGGCCGACACGCTGACTCTCGCGGCGCGCGCCAAGCCCGGTCTGATGATCGACTTCGCCACGCTCACCGGCAGCATGGCAACTGCGCTCGGCGCACGCTATTCAGGGGTGCTGGGCAACTGCGATGAACTGGTACAGCGCGCGGTGAACGTGAGCAAACAATGCGGCGAACGCCTGTGCGCCTTTCCGATGGACGAGGACTACGAGGCCGGCTTGGAATCCAAAGTCGCCGACATCAAGCAATGCTCGCAGGTCGGCGACGCCGACCACATCCTCGCCGCACGCTTCCTGAAACGCTTCGTCGATGATGTGCCGTGGCTGCACGTGGACTTGAGCGCCAGCCGCTGTGAAGATGGGCTGGGCATCGTGGCGAGCGATGTGACAGGGTTCGGTGTGGCGTGGGGATTGGAGATGTTGAGCGGTAGTTAATGATGGATGTGGGATAGCTGGAAACGGCCAGTAGCGCTCATTCAACCGAGTACTCGAGTAATGACTGGTTCGCCGTTTGGACGAATTTGGGCACTAGCAAGAGGTTATTCTATTACCTTGAACTTCCGCTTCACGGCACGAATTTGCCGTTCACAAAGTTCAGCAAACGACAGATTGTGTTGAAAAACTCGGAAATTATTTTGCCGTTTTGCGAGCTAAATTTTGATTTGGATTTTATTTAGTTGCTCTTGCAGATTTGCAAGATCAGATTTGATGATTCGACTGCCCCCATTGGCCTCTAAGCCGAA
>CAITJF010000024.1 GCA_903892645.1 uncultured Nitrosomonadales bacterium
ATCACCGCCATTGCGCGGGTCAATGTCGAACACCATGATGCCCGAAATGGCCCCTGCCGCGATGCCAATGTTGTAGTCTGGGTTCTGGTGCCACCACCGGGCTATCTGCTCGGCATCTACAGTGGCGTCCCGTACACCGTGCTGGGTAGCGGGTATCTTGCCATTTGGCACCACTGGGATAACATGCCAGCCCCAGCTTGCGTAGGTAAGTGCTGCTTCAATCTTGGTTGTCATTGCGCTCTGCCTTGCGATTGGCAGTATGTTGTCGGCTGGCACTTGGCGTAACCCATCGGGTTGGCAATGCTTTGCAACGGTGTTGCCGTTCTCGGCCTCGGCTGGCACAAATCGGGCCCAGCCGGCAGCCTGCCCAAAGTGATCAGGCGGACCTGAACTGGTACCCCCATTCGGCGACGGAAGTTGCAGCGCTGAAAAGGCGGGGTCATGATCATGATCATGGACTTGGTTTACCCCGGGTTTCGCCCGTATGGCTGGGAAGCCGTTTGCCGCGTGGCGCTCGGCAATGACTCCGTTGCTATCAAAAGTTGCTGTGAGGTCGCTCATGATCCAATCTCCAGGCAAACGGTGGGATGGCCTGTCCTGCCGGCAAAGGAAGTCAGTAAAACCGACCTTGCTTTGATGTCCACGCTTTCAAGTTCTCTCACCATAGACTCGGCAGACTCGGCCAAATAAGGCGACTTGGTGCAGCCCAGGGTCGGCGGCGTCTTGAAATTGGAGCGCAAAGTGAACTTGCCATCCAGTCGATGCGAATCGCTCACCAAACTGGGTTTTGTGTCGTTTCTGCTGCCCGCGCCGCGTGTCGATTGCTGGTAGGTTTCTTCTTTATTGGTCATTTCTTGGCACCTCCTGCCGTGACTTGACCAAGCAGCATTGCTATTCCGGCGACAGGCCATGCCAAGCGCCCCATGACGCGAATCGGACGCAGTCCCGACGGGTAAGTCTCGTGGCAGGCCCAACCCCTGGCGGTCTGGGGCTGGCGGCCGAGGTGCCGGCACATTACGGCAGTTGAAACGTGTGTGCGGGTCTCAAGGTGAAGCGCCACAAAGTCAGCGGGTAGTTTCTTCTCAGGCTTTGCCGGGCTGATTGCTTGTGGAGCTTGGGCGGTTTGTTGCGTTGTATTCATTTTGGCTCCGAAACCCAGCAGCACGGGCTGGGTATGGAACGGACTTTGAATATCCGCAGTTTTTTGACACCCTTCGCGGAATTAGATTACCCTATCTAATCAATCACTTACGTTGATTTCACACCTAAAATGAGGAATTAATCCGCGGGTATTGATGCCCTTCAATCAATGTCTGAAAACAGGGCGAAGTAATCATTAAATTTATTCTTCCACGGAGCAAGCGCAGGCATCTTGACAAACCTAGCGTGAAGGCGTTTAAGCAGCTTTTCCTTATCCTTGTTTACCTTGGTTCTTGCAAGTAAAGCCTGTGCAACCCCAAGCGGGTCCCAAAGTGCAGATGCTCCACCAGCCTTCCCACGCGCTAAGTTAAAAGGTTGCAACCACTGCGCACCAGTTGCACATAGTCGTTTCGGCCAATTAACTTCAGTGAAAGTGCAGTTGGCGAAACACGTCGCAATATCTTTTGTGCGTAAACCTTGGACCGGCGCAGTAGGTGCGGCATCGGTGCTTGTCGCTTGCTCTGGAGCAACTTTCGACTTAGTTACCTCGGAAGGTTCGCCATCCATCGGTGTAGAGACAGGCTCAACAAC
>CAITJF010000025.1 GCA_903892645.1 uncultured Nitrosomonadales bacterium
AACACCAGCTTAATGTCGTCGCCCACGCCAGGCAGGCCAAATTTCATGCCGAAGTCGGAACGCTTGAATTGCGCGCTGGCGGCGGCGCCACATTCTTCCTTCTTGCTCATCGGGTTGGGGCCACACTTGAAAGCATCAATGGTGAGCGTCACCGGCTTGGTTACGCCGAGCATCGTCAGGTTGCCTTCCACGCTGGCGGGGGTGTCGCCCTTGAATTTCACGCTGCTTGATTTGTAAGTAATCGTGGGAAATTCGGCGGCGTTGAAAAAATCCGGTGAGCGCAGGTGCTCATCGCGCTTGGCGAAGCCGGTGCTGACTGAGGCGGATTCGATGGCAATGTCCACAGAACCGTTCTTGGCGGCGTGATCCAGTGTCACTTTGCCGCTGCTCTTGTCGAAGCGACCCTGCATGGTGGAGAACCCCAGATGGCTGACGCTGAAGTGCGCAAAGGTGTGGGGCGGATCAACCGTGTAGGACTCCGCGTGGGCGGCCAGCGGCAAACTGGCAAGCAGCAGTACGGCAATAGCATTACGTTTCAGCATGATTCCTCCTTCGTGGATTAAAGTTAAAGCGGTGGCGCACCGGCCACACGCCACGTTAAATACACCGCACCTGCCGCGCACGCCAGGGTGGCAACAGACAGCAGCATGGATTGTAACCACAGCGCCCCTTTTGCGGGTACCGGGATTTTGGCGGCCAGCGGTATGACTGCCAGCACCGGCAGCGCATACCATGGCAGTTGCGCGGTGAGCACGGCGAGGCATGCAGTCAATCCGGCGATGAGCGACAATGGCAGGGTGAAGCTACGCCCGCAGGGCAAGGGGCTATTGGTCAACATCTGGATCAGCAGATAGGCGCCTGCCGCCGCACCCAGCGCCAGGCCGAACTGGCCAAGCAAGGCGGAGGCGCCGAATAGCGCGGCCGTGCCCGTGCCCATTCCCAGCCCAAGCCCCGCACTTCCGGCGCGCACGGATGCGTCGTTCAGGCCATCGAACCAGAACACCAGCCAGCCGACATACAATGTGCAACCCGCACCCCACAGCAGCACGGCTGCGGGCTGCTGCTGTTGCAGGATGCGCTGCACCACCCATACCGCCGCAACACCACTCGCCACGGCCAGCAGCGGACGTAGCCAGCGCGAGTTGAGAAGCATCAGCGGCAGGGCCAGCCCGGCAGAGAGCAACCCCAGCAGCACGATCTTGCGCGCTGCCGTAAGCGGCTCAATAGAAAAACCGCTTACCAGATAAACCGTGGCAGCGAATCCGGCGATAATCGCCAGGCCGCTCAGGCGCATACGCTGGAACAGCTCCGCCACGATCAGCGCGGCGATGAAGGGCACGAGGCCGCCTTGCACGGCGGGATGGTTCAGCCATTCCTGCATTTTAAAATTCCTGGCAACTTAACCCTCCTGTTGGCATTCCAATTGACTGCACAAGTTTACCACTGGCGCACAGCGACTTGAAATCTTTGCGGCTTGCCCAATATTAAGCGCAGAGGGTGGAGGTGATAAACTACGCCCGCTTTAATTTTGTTTGATGGAGACAAGTACATGAAACGGATTTTCCTGTTTATCCTGACCAACCTGGCGGTGGTTTTTGTCATCAACATCACCCTGCGCCTGCTCGGCGTGGACAGGGTGCTTGACCAGAGTGGCGGCATTAACTTCAATGCGCTGCTGGTCATGTCGGCGGTGATCGGTTTTTCCGGTTCGATTGTTTCGCTGCTGATGTCCAAGTGGTCGGCCAAGCGCATGGTGGGCGCACAGGTCATCGAAAATCCAATCGATCCGACCGAGCGCTGGCTGGTAGAAACCGTGCGCAGGCAGGCGAATGCGGCGGGCATCGGCATGCCGGAAGTAGCGGTCTATGACGCGCCGGACGTGAATGCCTTTGCCACCGGATGGAACCGCGACGCCGCACTGGTGGCAGTGAGCACCGGCCTGCTGTACAACATGAGCCGCGACGAGGCGGAGGCTGTGCTGGGCCACGAAATCAGCCATGTTGCCAACGGCGACATGGTGACCCTCGCCTTGATTCAGGGCGTGGTGAACACCTTTGTGATTTTCTTTGCCAAGTTGTTCGGCATCCTGGTGGATCGCGTGCTGCTCAAAAATGACGGACGCAACGGCCGTGGCATCGGTGCTTTTGTCGCCGAAATGGCGGCGCAACTGGTGCTGGGAATATTGGCCAGCATGATCGTTATGTGGTTTTCACGTCAGCGCGAATTCCGCGCCGATGCGGGCGGCGCCAATCTGGCCGGACGCAACAAGATGATTGCCGCGCTGGAGAAGCTGAAAATAAACCATGAGCAGACTGTTTTGCCGGAAAAAATGGCTGCCTTTGGTATCTCCGGCGGGAAGGGGATGTCCCGCCTGTTCATGACCCACCCGCCGCTGGATGAGCGTATCGAGGCTTTGCGCACGGGAAGCTAAACGAAGCAACATTAAATAAAAAAGGCTTGCAGTAATGCAAGCCTTTTTCGTTTTTAGTAATTTGCAACGTGCGTTAGCGTATCCCCTCGCGCTGCGATAACCAGATGCGGTACACGCCAGGTTGTCTCGGCGCAGATGGTTCGGTGCTGACCGCAGCATCGGGTGCAACAACAGCCACTGCTTCAGCTACCGCAGGCTGCATGCCTTCCTCATGGTCGTTGGCTGAAGTTTTATCCGGCGCGCTGTCATTCTCGTCGTCATCAAATTTTTCGCGCGGCGGGTTGCCGTCATATATTAAGCTCTTGCGACGCTGCAGGTATGCATCGCGGATAAAGGAGTAGCGGTCGATCATGGCCTCATCGAGAACTTTCTCCTGATCCAGCATGCTGGCGCGTTTGCTCAACAAATTTGTCGCATACAACTGGTTGCGGGTATCCACTTTATCAACCCTTCTCAGCACACCTGAACGGCTGTCCGCATACAACCCCACGCCGTCGCGGACGGAACTGGGGCCGAACAGGGGAATCACGAGATAGGGGCCGCTGTCGACTCCCCAGTAACCCAATGTCTGGCCGAAGTCTTCGTGGTGTTTCTCCAGCCCCACTTGGGAAGCGACATCAACCAGGCCGAACAAGCCCACCGTGGTGTTCACCACTATGCGCCCGCTGTCCGAAACAGCCCGCACGACCTTGAATTGCAACAGGTCGTTGACCGCAACGATAACGTCATCCAGATTGGAGAAGAAATTAGACACCATCATCTTACCCGGTGCCGGCATGACTGCGTTGTAGCCTTTTGCCGCCGGTTTGACTACAGCCTTATCCACTGCGTCGTTGAATTGATACACGCCACGATTGAACGACTCGAACGGATCTTTTGGGTTGTGGTGGGTCGAGGCACAGCCGCCCAGCGCAAGACTGGCAAGCAGTAAAGGAAAGTGGATTACGGACATAGACGTGGATGCTGGATTCATTGTTGCAATTATAGACGGAAAGCCTGCGCCAGAGAAAGTTCGGGTTTTGTTACCTATGCCGGACGCATGGAGGGTTCCAGATTTCCGATGCGGAATTGGAATTTGCCGGTCTTGCGGTCGGCAAAGTAGTGTTGGAGGGTAAGGCGCACTGGGCGGAAGGCGATTTCATCCCAGGGAATACCTTGCTCTTCGAATAGTTCGACTTCCAGACTTTCTGTGCCGGGCGAAAAATCCAGGTCGAGCAGCCTGGCGCGGAACAATAAATGCACCTGATTGATATAGGGCAGGTTGTACATCGAATACAGTTCGCCAATTGCTATGCGCGCGTTGGCCTCTTCCAGCGTTTCACGCATGGCGGCCTCGGTGGTAGTCTCGCCGTTTTCCATGAAGCCTGCGGGCAGCGTCCACAGCCCATGGCGCGGCTCGATGGAACGGCGGCACAACAGGATACGGCCATCTTCCCATTCCGGGATGGCGCCAATTATCAGCTTGGGATTCTGGTAGTGGACGGTGGCGCAGGCGGTGCAGACATGGCGAGGGCGGTTGTCGTCGGGTGGCAGACGCAGTTCAACTGGCGCGCCGCATTCACTGCAATACCTCATTTAATTTCCTTGGCCTATTCCCAGAATTTCCACCACGATTTCTCGTTCTGTGGTGAGAGCTTGGCAGTGACGCCACCCTTCGCGGTATTCTTCGTGGTATTCATGTCAAGCACGCGCTGCGCGTCGTCGCGCAAATCCTTCATGCCCATGGCATCATAGGCTTGCACCATAATTTGCAGCGCATCAAGCATGGCCGGGGTTTGCGGGTAATCGGCAAGCACACCTTTGGCGCGGTTAGCAGCAGCCACATATGCGCCACGGCGCAAATAATAATTGGCGACATGGATTTCATAACTCGCCAGCGCATTAATCAGATATTGCATGCGCAGCCTGGAGTCGGGCGCATATTGGCTACCGGGGAAGCGCGTCACCAACTCCTTGAATGCCCCGAAGGCATCGCGCGCCGCATTAGGGTCGCGCTCGGAAAGGTCTTGTTTCACCACTCCACCCAACAGGCCGAGATCTTCGTTGAAATTGATCAGCCCTTTCAGGTAATAGGCATAATCCACATGCGGGTTGTTGGGGTATTGCTTGATAAAACGATCTGCCGCCGCGATAGCCGATTCCGGTTCTTTCTGTTTGTAATAGGCATAGGCGATTTCAAGTTGCGCCTGCTGCGCATAGCGGCCGTAGGGATAGCGCGATTGCAGCGTTTCAAAAGTTTTTACGGCCTTTTCATAATTGCCGCCATCCATCTGCTCCATGGCCTCAGCATAAATTTCCTTGGCCGGCGTAGAATCTGTAGCGGGCTTCCCGTCGGGGGGTGACGAGAAAAGACCGCACGCGGTTAGCGTGAACAGCAGGATTAAAGCTAAACTATAGCGCATGACTAAACCCGAAAAAATGTTTCCCAATTATACCGCAAACCCGGCAGCCACTCATTTGCTTGCGTTCAAGGCGCCGGTTGAATGCGCCGGAATGCGCCTCGATCAGGTATTGGCCAAACTGCTGCCGGAGTATTCGCGCAGCCGCCTGCAAGACTGGACAGCGCAGGGGCTGGTCAAGGTCGATGGCACATTGGGCACCACCAGACAGAAGGTGTGGGGCGGCGAAGCGATAGAAGTCTTGCCGCAGACGCATCCTGCAGAACAGCCGCATCAGGCCGAAGACATTGCACTCAACATCGTGTTCGAGGACGACAGCATCCTCGTCATCAACAAGCCGTCCGGGTTGGTGGTGCATCCGGGCAGCGGCAACTGGGAGGGCACGTTGCTTAACGCCCTGCTGCACCATGCGCCGCGACTCAGTCAAATTCCGCGCGCCGGCATCGTGCACCGGCTGGATAAGGATACCAGCGGTTTGCTGGTGGTGGCGAAGACCCTCACCGCGCAAACCGCGCTGGTACGGCAATTGCAGGCACGCACCGTGAAGCGTGAATACCTCGCGTTGGCTTATGGAGAAGTGGAACGCGCCGGCATGATAGACGCCCCCATGGGCCGCCACCCCACGCAGCGCACCAAGATGGCGATAGTGGAAGACGGCAAACCTGCGGTCACGCATTACAGCGTGGCGGAGCGCTTTCCCGGCTGCACTTTGCTGCGCTGCAAACTGGAAACCGGGCGCACCCACCAGATCCGCGTGCATCTCGCTTCCATCCGTCATCCATTGGTTGGCGATAGCATCTATATCAAGGGTGCGCAGAAATGTGCACCGCAACTGCGCGCCATTCTCGCGGCCTTTCCGCGTCAAGCCTTGCACGCGGCACAACTCGGGCTGGAACACCCGGTAACGGGCGAATGGCTGGAATGGCAAGCCCCCTTGCCGGACGACATGGCTCAGTTGCTGGCACAGATCAGGGGCGCATTGCATGAGCTTGCTTGAGCATTGCATTACTCCCGACTGGCCCGCGCCAAAAAATGTACATGCCTTGCAAACTACGCGCAACGGCGGTTTCAGCGTTACTCCTTACGATAGCCTCAACCTCGGCGATCATGTCGGCGATGCACCGCTGGCGGTAGAGCGCAACCGCATGTTGCTGCAACCCTTGCTGCCGAGCGAGCCGGTGTGGCTCAAGCAAATGCATGGCACGGTGGTGGCGGATGCCGCGCAAACCGCATGCTGGCCGGAGGCGGACGCCATCGTATCTTCACGCCCCGGCGCGGTATGCGTGGTGATGACGGCGGATTGCCTGCCGCTACTGCTGTGCGATGAACGGGGCGGCGTGGTCGGCGCGGCACATGCGGGCTGGCGCGGCTTGTGCGATGGCTTGATTGAATCCACCGTGCGCGCCATGAACGTACCGCCACAGACCCTCATGGTATGGCTTGGCCCGGCCATCGGGCCGTCGGCATTCGAAGTAGGCGAAGAGGTGCGCACGGCATTTACTACCAGGCAGCGTGAAGCCGCTGCGGCCTTCGTGCCGGGCATATCCGGCAAATGGTATGCCGACATTTACCAACTCGCACGCCTGCGCCTGAATGCACTGGGCATCACGCGCATCTACGGCGGAGGGCTGTGTACTTACACCGACAGCACGCGCTTCTTCTCCTATCGGCGCAATGGTGTGACGGGAAGAATGGGGACTCTTATTTGGTTGGGGTAGAGAGACAAATGTGCCGCCTGAAAAGGCGCCACGTATCAGGATAGAGCAGATGTGGAAAGTGGCGCAGCCGTTTCAGGTCATCGCGCAGGTGGATGAGCCAACATGCCTTGAGCCACAGCAAGCTGTTCTGCGTGGCTGGATAAAAAACCCTGGCAGTCCGTAGC
>CAITJF010000026.1 GCA_903892645.1 uncultured Nitrosomonadales bacterium
AAATCGTGCCGAGGAAATCGCGCCGGTCGGCTTCGTCGAAGTCCTGCGCAAGCAGCAGTTCCGTAAAGCCGTGGATGCTCGCCATCGGGGTGCGCAGTTCGTGTGCGGCGGTGGAGAGAAATTCGCTCTTCATGCGATCGATTTCGGTTATATGGGTGATGTCTCGGAAGTAGAGAATCTGCGAGACGGTGCTCGCTTGAGATTCGCGCAATGTTACTTCGAGTACGCGATTGCCGGCACCTGCCAATTCAATCCGCCGGGTGTGATCGCCTGATTCGCCTGCGCCTGTTTTTTTGATTTCACGCAAGGCTGCAACGCCTTGGAAGCGTGCCGTTCCGATGCAATCACGCGCCAGGCGTGCTGAAAATTCGGATTCATCCTTACCCATGATTTCGGCTGTTGGCAGGCCGGTAATGCGTGTGAAGGCAGGGTTGGTGTACTTGACACGGCCTGCTGCATCGAAGGATACGAAGCCATCGGGGCTCAGTTCAAAAATCGCGTTCAGCTGTTCGTTGCGGTCCTCTGCCTGAGACTTTGCAAATTCTGCTTCCTGCTGTGCTTTGGAGCGTTCGATGCTCTCGGCACGGAGATGGTTGTCTCTGTCACCCATTTGCTGCGCCATGATATTGAAGGCGACCGCCACCTGAGCCAGTTCATCGTTGCCTTTCACCGGCACACGATGATCAAAACCACCAGCGGCAAAGGTATTGCTGGCTTCGCGCAATGCCTTCATTTGTCGCACCAGATAACTCCCGA
The DNA here is from genome assembly GCA_903892645.1 of uncultured Nitrosomonadales bacterium. Classification (GTDB taxonomy): domain Bacteria; phylum Pseudomonadota; class Gammaproteobacteria; order Burkholderiales; family Gallionellaceae; genus CAITJF01. The sequence continues at coordinate 757 of CAITJF010000026.1, forward strand.
GCAACCAGGAAAACATGGCGACGAGAAACATTTCAATGCCAGCAATACCCGCCGTCCATTTCTGGGTAGAGGCCAATAAATCGGCCAGGGGATGGGTAGATACCCCGAGCTGCACTTCGCCATAACGAATATTGCCCACCGCGACAGGTGATGACCAATCAAAGATGTTGTCGTTCACTTGATCGATGGTGATTTCCTGGTGAAAAGGACGCGCGAGAAGCGGTGCAGCTCCCCGTTCAGCCAGCACGGCACCCTTTGCATCAAGGATGCGCACAAAGTCGATTTGATCGGAAATCATGGCTGTATCAACGAGGCTGTCCAGCGTGGCCAGATCCTGCGAAATTACGGCATCCTTGGCGGCGACGGCAAGCAACTGGCCGGCCAGTTGCACCCTGTGTATCAGTTCTGCCTCGCTGGATTTACGCAGAACCGACAGGGTGCTGCCGATCAGAATGGCCAGCAACGTGATTTCGATCACGGCAATACCCAGAATGGTTTTTGTGCGGAAGCGCATGGATTGGTTACGGGCGGCCGTAACGTTCAAGGAGGTTAATATCAAGGGCGCGGATGTCGTTCCACTCCTTGTCCTGTGCCGCTGTTATGCCTTTGAATGCAAGCGGCACAAGCAGGAGTCGGCCTGCCTCGTCACCACCGAGTGACTGCATGGCAGCCTTTACCTTTGCCAGTACCTCGGGCGGCACGCGCGGATGTGCGGCGAACGCATGCGGGGTGTAGCTGGGTGTTTCAGAAAGTATCCGCAGGGAGTCGCGTATCTCTGCAGGAGCCGCTTCGAAGGTGCGCTGGATACCACCCCCAGCTTCTTGCAGACCCGAGGATACTGCCCGATACACAGAGTCGTGGGAGGTGACAAATTTGGTGTTGATGGAGATGTTTAATCGGCCAAACTCGGCCTGCGGCAGAATGCTGGCGGCGAACGCTGCGGGAGCCGGGAATACCACGGTCTTCCCCGCCAGATCAGCCGGTTTCTTATAGAGGCTGTCTTTTTTTACGACCAAAATACCTTTGATCCTGCGATCCTGTTCCTTGGCAAAGGCGAGATAGTTAGCGGCTTTATGGAAGACGACATAATGATAGGGGTTCATGTAGGCCAGATCGAATTCGCCCTTGGCCAGGCGCTGCTCAAAAACAGGAATGCTGGGAGCCGTGCGCAAGACCAGCGGAACACCGGAGCGCCGCGTGATTTCGGCCAGTAGTGGCCCCCATTCTTCGGCCAACCGGCTGGCCGATTGTTGCGGCACAATGCCGAATGTCAGCGGCTGAGGCTCTTCCGCCTGTGCCTGAAACGCGGCTCCTATCATGCAGGCCAGCAGCAAAGACAGGAGGTGGCTCGCCCGTAAATTCGCGTGCCGGATGCTGCGCGCGAACTGATTCAGAATTGTGCTCATCAGGATTTCTCGGGTCAGGATCAGGGTGACGGGATAACTGCCGAGCCATAAATGAACTGGGTGTTGCCGCCAGCCGCTTTGGCTTGCACCATCGCCGCGTCGGCGTGCTTCAGGAGGGTCACTTCATCGTCACCATAGCGCGGGCACTCGACGCAACCCAGGCTGCCACTGAGGGATAGTTCGTGTCCGTCAATCTGCATTGGCTGGCGCAGCGCT
>CAITJF010000027.1 GCA_903892645.1 uncultured Nitrosomonadales bacterium
AAGACACTTTGGTCTTGGGGCTGGAACAGCACGGGTCAGCTAGGTTTAGGGGATGTCACAAATCGTTCAAGCCCCGTGCAAGTAGGATCATTGCTGACGTGGGAAAGAGTGTCTGCGGGATTAGACTTTACAGTCGCCATTAAAAACTAAACCTAAAGGAACCAAATGAATAAAACTCTCCATTTCTTGTCAGGTGTTCCGCGGAGTGGCTCAACTGTTCTAGCCGCTATCCTGAACCAGAATCCGCAGACTCATGTATCCACGACTTCGGGCTTAGTCCATGCCTTAGACGGTCTGGCCAACACATGGCATTCGGCAGGACTGTTGAACCAGAACGATCCTACCCGTACCAAACTGGCCCAGACCATGCGCGGGATGATTGATGCGTTCTACGAGGACACTGACAAGCCGGTAGTGATTGATAAGTCTAGGGGCTGGCCTATCTCCCAGATCATGGCGGCAATGACCCAAGTGCTAGACCGGAAACCCAAGATCATTGCCACCGTTCGCTCTGTCCCTGACTGCGCCGCTTCCTTTGTCCGTATCGAGAAACCTACCGACCTTGACGAGTTCATGGCGTCAGGACAGCTGATGGATCACCTGCGGGCTGCGTATATCTCGCTGCAAGAAGGTTACAACTTTGCCCCTGAGAACTTCCTGTTTGTGGAGTACGAAGACCTTATCGCCAACCCTAAAGAACAACTGGCGCGGGTACACGCCTTTCTAGATCTGCCAGAGTTTGAATACGACTTTGACAACATCGACGGCTCCACAGTAGCGGAAGATGACGAACAATTGCATGGCACCAAGGGCATGCACGACGTCAAGCCCAAACTGGAAGCCCAGCACAAGCAAGATCCACGAGACTTGCTCAAGCACCATTACACGCAGTTCTGCCAGCCTGAATTCTGGCTACCACAGCCCCGAACCATCCCGGAGCTGCACGACCTTGACCTACAGCTTGCGGCGTCCACAACTGGTGATTTCGCCGAAGGTTGGAGAATTTGCCAGAAGTTAGAAGCAGAAGAGCCTACTAACCACAGGGCGGCTTACAACCGTGGCTGGTATTACTTGCGTCAGGGCCATATTCAAAAGGGCTACAGCCTGATGGATCGTGGCCGCATTGTCGGAGTATTTGGCAACAAGGCTCCCGACGTGCCTACCGCGCCGTGGGACGGAAAGACCAAGGGCACCGTCCTGCTGTATTTGGAAGGCGGTCTGGGCGACCAGATCCACCAAGTGCGCTACGCCAAACTGATTGCAGACAAAGGCTGCCGGGTGATCGTGTCTTGCTCCGGCCCGCTGGCGTCGCTGATGGTTGGCGTTGAAGGCGTGTCTGCCGTCGTTCAGCACGAGGCCACCTTTGGCATTTACCACGACTTCTTTGTACAGGGCATGAGCGCCCCGGTGCCGCTTGGATTAGATCTGTACGATTTGTCCGGCGCCCCCTACATTGCCAAGCCTGTCGCCATCAAAAGCCGCAGGAAACGCATCGGCCTACGCTGGCAGGGTCAGTCCAAATTCGAGCATGAGCACCACAAGCGGTTTCCCTACGAGCTGATGTTCCATGCGGTTAAAGATGCAGACGCAGAGTTCATCAGCCTGCAAAGAGACGAAGGCACAGACGCTTGTCCTGCATGGGTTAAGCAGGTTCCGTTGAACACTTGGGAAGACACAAGGGCTGCAGTTGCGTCGTGCGATCTGGTAATATCGTCATGTACATCGGTGAGCCATCTGGCTGCTGCGATGGGCGTAGAGACATGGGTCGTTATCCCAGTGATGGGCTACTTC
>CAITJF010000028.1 GCA_903892645.1 uncultured Nitrosomonadales bacterium
ACCGCGACGAAGCCAAGATTACCGTGCGGGGTGTGCCGGACAAGCCGGGCATCGCGTATCAGATACTCGGCCCGGTGAGCGAAGCCAATATTGACGTGGATATGATCATCCAGAACGTCAGCATAGATGGCTCCACCGATTTTTCCTTTACCGTGCACCGCAACGAATTCGACAAGGCGTTTAACGTCCTGAAAAACCAAGTGCAAAAACACATCGGCGCGCGCGAAGTGATCGGCGACAACAAGATCGCTAAAGTCTCGGTGGTTGGCATGGGCATGCGCTCGCATGTGGGCGTCGCCAGCAAGATGTTCCGTACCTTGGCGGAAGAAGGCATCAACATCCAGATGATTTCCACCTCGGAAATCAAGATCTCGGTGGTGATTGACGAGAAATACCTGGAACTGGCCGTGCGCGTGCTGCACAAGGCATTCGATCTGGACCAGGAGGCCGTATAACCGTAGTTTCTCAGTAACTGTTGAGCGCAGGCGGGGCCGGTGTTACAATGCGCCCCCGTTTGTATGGCGGTTCACAAACGGAAATTCACACACTCGTTCATGTTGGGGTGCCAGCAATGGTCAAGCTGACGGGTGGAAGAACTTAACCCTTAACACTATGGAGTAATCATGGCTGTAACTATGCGTCAAATGCTGGAAGCGGGCGTCCATTTCGGACACCAGACCCGTTATTGGAATCCCAAGATGGCCCCTTATATTTTCGGCCATCGTAACAAGATACATATTATCAATCTGGAAAAAACCGTTGTCATGTTCAACGATGCGCTGAAGTTCGTGCGCAAGTTGGCTGCCGGAAAAGGGACCGTGCTGTTTGTGGCGACCAAACGCCAAGCGCGTGAAATCATCAAGGAAGAAGCCATTCGCTGCGGCTGCCCTTATGTGGATCACCGTTGGCTGGGCGGCATGCTCACCAATTTCAAGACGGTGCAGCAATCCATCAAACGCCTGCATGACATAGAAGCCATGATTCAGGATGGCTCTGTGGAGAAGCTTTCCAAAAAGGAAGGCCTGATGATGCAACGCGAACTGGAGAAGTTGGATCGCAGCCTCGGCGGTATCAAGAATATGAATGGTCTGCCCACCGCAATTTTTGTGATCGATGTTGGCTACCAAAAAGGCGCCATTGTGGAAGCGCAAAAGCTCGGCATCCCCGTGATCGGCGTGGTGGATACCAACCATACCCCAATCGGCGTGGATTACATCATTCCGGGTAACGACGACTCCAGCCAGGCGATACGCCTGTATGCGCGCGGCATGGCCGATACGGTGCTGGAAGGGCGCGAACAGGCGCTCAACGAGGTGGTAGCACAAGCCGAAGAACAGGCGGCTTAGGCGTTTCAGGTTTGGCCAAAAGGGGCGCAAGCCCCTTTTTTTGTAGGTTATGTTTTCAAGGAGTGTGGCAATGGCGGAAATTACCGCAAGTATGGTGAAGGAATTGCGCGAGGCAACCGGCCTCGGCATGATGGATTGCAAGAAGGCGCTGGCGGAAACCGATGGCGATTTCAAGGCTGCTGAAGAGCTGCTGCGCATCAAGAGCGGTGCCAAGGCGAGCAAGGCGGCTTCACGCGTGGCGGCCGAGGGTGTGGTTGGCGTCTTTATCAGTGCGGATGGCAAGACCGGCGCGCTGGTGGAAGTGAATTGCGAAACCGATTTCGTAGCGAGGAATGAAGACCTTTTGGCATTCGCCAAAAATGTGGCGCACACCGTGGCGCAAAAAAATCCCGCTGATGTCGGGGCATTGACCGCAGGCACATTGCCAAACGGTGAGAATGTGGAAGAGGCGCGCAAGGCCTTGATCATGAAGCTGGGCGAAAATATCAATGTGCGCCGTTTCGTGCGCTACAGCACGGCAGGCAAACTGGCTGCTTATCTGCACGGCAGCAAGATTGGCGTGCTGATCGATATCAATGGTGGCAGCGAAACGTTGGGCAGGGATCTGGCGATGCATATAGCGGCGAGCAAGCCGATCTGCGTATCGAAAGACCAGGTGCCGCAGGATTTGCTGGACAATGAGCGCAAGATTTACACCGCGCAAGCTGCGGAAAGCGGCAAGCCAGCCAACATCGTCGAGAAGATGGTGGAGGGACGCATCACCAAATATCTGGCCGAAGTCACCTTGCTGGGCCAGCCTTTCGTGAAAGATCCGGATACCATGGTGGAAAAACTGCTGGCCGTTCAAGGCGCGCGGGTTAATGCTTTCCAGATGTTCGTGGTGGGTGAGGGTATTGAAAAAACGGTGGTGGATTTTGCCGCCGAAGTTGCCGCTGCCGCAAAGGTGTAAGCAGATGGCCGCCCCATACAAACGCATCCTGCTCAAGTTGTCAGGCGAAGCATTGATGGGCGATGATAGCTACGGTATCAACCGTGCCGTGATCGAGCGCATTGTCGCCGAGATTGGCGAGGTGGTTGCGTTGGGGGTGCAGGTGGCGGTGGTGATCGGCGGCGGCAATATTTTTCGTGGCGTTGCGCCTGCAGCCGCGGGCATGGATCGCGCCACGGCCGACTACATGGGCATGCTGGCCACAGTGATGAACGCGATGGCTCTGCAGGATGCCATGAAGCGCCACGGGCTGGAATGCCGTGTGCAATCCGCGCTCAACCTGGAGCAGGTGGCTGAACCGTTCATCCGCGGCAAGGCCTTGCGTTATCTGGAAGAGGGCAAGGTGGTGATATTCGGCGCCGGCACCGGCAACCCCTTCTTTACCACCGATACTGCTGCCGCCTTGCGTGGCGTGGAAATGGATGCGGAAGTCGTTATCAAGGCAACCAAGGTGGATGGCGTGTACACCGCCGACCCGAAAATTGACGCTTCCGCTACGCGTTACCAGAAACTGAGTTTCGATGAGGCGATCACCAGGAACCTCAAGGTGATGGATGCCACTGCATTGACCTTGTGCCGCGACCAGAACCTGCCCATCATCGTGTTCAGCATTTTCAAGCCCGGTGCGCTGAAGCGCGTGGTGACAAAGCAGGATGAAGGGACGCTGGTACATTGCAATTGATGGAGGGATAAGTGATGATTTCTGATGTCAAAAAAACCACCGAACAAAAAATGAGCAAGACGCTGGAAGCGCTCAATGCGGACTTCGGCAAGGTGCGCACCGGCAGGGCGCATGCCGGTATTCTGGATCACGTGACGGTGGATTATTACGGCAACCCCACGCTGATTAACCAGGTTGCCAATGTGAACCTGATTGATGCGCGCACGATCGGGGTGCAGCCGTGGGAAAAGAATATGATCGGACCGGTGGAGAAAGCGATCCGCGATTCTGATCTTGGATTGAACCCGTCAACCAACGGCGACATTATCCGGGTGCCGATGCCCTCGTTGACCGAAGAACGCCGCCGTGACCTGATCAAAGTGGTGCGCGGTGAAGCGGAGAACGCCAGGGTGGCGGTGCGCAACGTGCGCCGCGATTCCAACGAGCACCTCAAGAAACTGCTCAAGGACAAAAAAATTAGCGAAGACGATGAGCGCCGTGCGCAGGATGACGTACAAAAATTAACTGATCGCTTTGTCACAGAAATAGACAAGGCGTTGCAAGCTAAAGAAACCGACCTGATGGCCGTTTAAGTGGCTGGCTTTCAAAGCTCAACCCGCGTCATCCCCAACGCTCCCGGTGTTCCGCGTCATATCGCCATCATCATGGATGGCAATGGCCGCTGGGCAAAGAAGCGCTTTCTGCCGCGCGTGGCAGGGCATCAGCGTGGTGTGGAAGCGGTACGCGAGGCAGTGAAAGCCTGTCGCGAGTTGGGGGTTGAGTACCTGACCTTGTTTGCTTTCAGCAGCGAGAACTGGCGCCGTCCGGCGGAAGAAGTATCCTTTCTGATGCAGCTGTTTCTGAAAATGCTGGAACGCGAAGTGGCCAAGCTGCACGAAAATAACATCCGTCTCAAAATCATCGGTGACCGCAGCCATTTTGATGACCAGCTCAACCGCCGCATTGCCGAAGCGGAACAGCTTACCGCAAACAACACCAGCCTGACGCTCACCATTGCAGCCAATTACGGCGGGCGCTGGGACATCATGCAGGCGGTGCAGGCGATGTTGCGGGCGCGCACCGAGCTGTCCGCAGGTTTTAACGAAACAGAGCTCGAACCCTATCTTTCCATGCATTACGCGCCAGAGCCGGATTTGTTCATCCGCACCGGTGGCGAGCAGCGCATCAGCAATTTCCTGTTGTGGCAGATGGCTTACACCGAATTGTATTTCACCGACACGCTGTGGCCGGCCTTTGACCGCGAGGCTTTGCAGGCCGCCATCCAGTCCTACCAGGCACGCGAGCGGCGCTTCGGGCGGACCAGTGAACAAGTACAGAGTGAGCAAGTGCAGGAAGGTAAAGTTGATGCTTAAGCAGCGTGTCATCACCGCGATTATCCTGCTGGCGCTGTTCCTGGCGGCGTTGTTTTTGTTGCCCACAGCGGGATGGGTTGTACTGGTCATTGTCATGGTGATGCAGGGAACATCGGAATGGACGCGCCTGGCCAAGTTGTCCGGGAATGCTGCCAATGGCTATTGGTGGCTGACCCTGGCCGTGATGATCGGCATCGTGTTGCTTGATATAAACCACACTTTGCCGCACCTGCCGGTTTATGCGGTGTCGGTGCTGTTGTGGCTGGTAGTGGTGCCCGCCTGGCTGATAAGCGGCTGGCAAGTACGCCAACCGATGTTGATGGCGTTAACCGGCTGGGCATTATTAATCCCGACCGGCCTGGCAATGATGGATTTGCGCGCAGCCAGCCCGTGGTGGCTGCTCGGGGTAATGGGGCTGGTGTGGGTGGCGGACATCGCCGCCTATTTCACCGGGCGCAAGTTTGGCAGAACCAAACTTGCACCCCGTATCAGCCCCGGCAAGACCTGGGAAGGCGTGATCGGCGCGCTGCTCGGTGTGGCCGTCTATGTGCCGCTGGTTATCTGGCTTGGCGGCTTGCCCGGCGCTGCCTATCAAGCGTTACCCGTCATGACTCTGGCAGCCTGGGTGTGGGTGGGGCTGGCGATACTTGGCGACCTGTTCGAATCCGCCATCAAGCGCCAGGCCGGGGTCAAGGATAGCGGCGCGCTGCTGCCTGGTCACGGCGGTCTGCTGGATCGCATAGATGCACTGACTTCCACATTACCCTTAGCCGCTCTGGCGATGATGTTCCAAAAGTAGAGATGAGCCGTATTACGCATCTCACCATCCTCGGTTCCACCGGCAGCATAGGCTCCAGCACACTGGATGTAGTGGCACGCCATCCCGACAGGTATTGCGTGCTGGCGCTCACCGCGCATCACCGGGACGATGTACTATTTGAGCAATGCGCCCGTTTCAAGCCGCGTTATGCGGTGCTGCTGGATGAGGCTTCCGCTGCGCGGCTGACGCAGAAAATTGCTGCCGCCGGCCTTGCCGTGCAGGTGCTGTGTGGGGTCGAGGCGCTCGAGCTGGTTTCATCCTTGCCCGAGGTGGACGCGGTGATGGCGGCCATTGTCGGTGCCGCCGGGCTGCGCCCGACTCTGGCTGCGGCGCGCGCCGGGAAGAAAATCCTGCTGGCGAACAAGGAAACTCTGGTGATGGCAGGACGGGTATTCATGGAGGCGGTGCGCCAACACAATGCCATACTGCTGCCCATAGACAGCGAGCACAATGCCATCTTCCAGGCACTGCCATCTAATTTTGCGGGCGACCTTGCCGCCAGCGGCGTGCGCCGCATCCTGCTTACCGCATCCGGTGGTCCATTCCGCAGCACCCCTTTGTCCGAATTGCAGCGGGTTACGCCGGAGCAGGCGTGCGCACACCCGAACTGGGTGATGGGGCGCAAGATTTCAGTGGATTCCGCCACCATGATGAACAAGGGACTGGAGGTCATTGAGGCACACTGGTTGTTTAATGCGCCGGCCGATGCTATTCAGGTGGTGGTGCATCCGCAGAGCGTGATTCATTCGCTGGTGCAGTATGTGGACGGATCGGTGCTGGCACAGTTGGGCAACCCTGACATGCGCACCCCGATTGCACATGCGCTGGCTTATCCCGAGCGCATCGAGGCCGGGGTCGAGCCGCTTGATCTGCTCAAGGTGGCGACACTTAATTTCATGGCGCCGGATCTCGCACGCTTCCCCTGTCTGGCACTGGCCTACCAGGCTTTGCGGGCGGGCGGCACCGCGCCAACGATGTTGAATGCGGCGAATGAAGTGGCCGTGGCCGCTTTCCTCGACAAGCGGATTTCCTTCCTGGCCATTCCGCGCATGATTGAGGATGTGCTGGCTGCTTTACCGGTTTCTGCGGTTAATACACTGGATGATGTGCTGAACGCCGATGTTGCCGCCCGCGCAGTAGCACATAAGTTGATGCAGGTTTGCCTGCCATGACCACGCTATGGGCTTTCGTTCTTGCCATTGCGGTGCTGGTGGTGGTTCACGAACTGGGGCACTACTGGATTGCGCGCTGGTGCGGGGTAAAGGTGTTGCGTTTCTCAGTAGGCTTCGGCAAATCTCTTTACATCAAGAAATTTGCCGGAGGTGAAACCGAATGGGTGATCTCCGCCATTCCTGTGGGCGGCTACGTCAAGATGCTGGATGAGCGGGAAGGCGAAGTGGCCGAGCATGAATTGTACCGCGCCTTCAATCGCCAGCCGGTAGTGCGGCGTATGGCCATCGTAGTGGCCGGGCCGGTGGCTAATCTGCTGCTGGCTGTTGCCCTGTATTGGGTGCTGTTTATGTATGGGGTACCGGGGCTGAAACCCATACTGGGTGAGGTTACATCGCAAACGCCTGCTGCGGTGGCGCAATTGCGTGAGCAAGAAACCATTCTCAGCATCAACGGGGAACCTGTTCCTAGCTGGCAGGATCTGCGCTGGATGTTATTGGGTCCGGCTTTTCAGGGTACGGAGGTACGTATCGAGGGACGCACTGTACAGGGTGAAACCGTTCAGCATGTACTCGATCTGAAAGTGCTTGCGCCTGGTGATCTGGATAGTGATTTTTTGCAAAAGCTTGGTTTGCAGTTATTCCAGCCGCTGGTGCAACCCATTATTGGCAAGTTGACGGAAGGCGGGGTGGCACAGCGCATCGGCTTGCGCCCGGGCGATCACATCAGGCGCATGGATGGACGCACCATTCAGCGCTGGACGGAGCTGGTGGATATTGTGCGCAGCCATCCCGGCGGCATACTGCATCTGGAGGTTGAACGTAGTGGCAATTTGCTGGTGCTTGATATTACGCCGGAGGCAGTCAACGAAAATGGCAAGCAAGTGGGCAAGATCGGTGCCGGACCGTACCTGGACAAACAGACGTTTGACACGTTGCTGACGGAGGTGCGTTATGCGCCTCCCGCTGCTTTCAGGCAGGCAGTGCGCAGGTCATGGGAAACCGCCGTGGTGAGTTTGAAGGTAATGGGCAAAATGGTGGTCGGCGAAATTTCCCTGAAGAACCTGAGCGGCCCGATTACGATTGCCGATTTTGCCGGACAGTCCGCAAAACAGGGGGTGGCGTCCTATCTGGATTTTCTGGCGCTGATCAGTATCAGCTTGGGAGTATTGAATTTGCTGCCCATTCCCTTATTGGATGGGGGGCATTTGTTGTATTATACGGCCGAGTTGATAAAGGGCAGCCCTGTGTCCGAGAAGGCGTGGGAGGCTGGACAGAATGTAGGTATCGCGCTGCTCGTTACCTTGATGGCTTTTGCGCTATACAATGACATTAGCCGCCTGATTTTAGGTTGAACAATACATGAAATTAAAAAAACTGGCGGGCCTGATTCCGCTGCTGTACGCCACTTCCGCCGCTGCCATCGAGCCATTCGTTGTCAAGGACATCCGGGTAGAGGGGCTGCAACGCACTGAAGCGGGCACGGTGTTCAGCTACTTGCCGGTCAAGGTCGGTGACACACTGGACGATGATCATGCAGCTGCCGCAATCCGCGCATTGTTTGCCACCGGCTTTTTCAAGGATGTGCGCCTGGAAGTGGAGCAAGGGGTGCTGATCGTGCTGGTGCGCGAACGCCCGTCGATTGCCAGTGTGGAAATTGACGGCGTAAAAGATTTTCCGAAGGATCAGCTGCGTGACAACCTCAAGTTTGTCGGGTTGGCGGAAGGCCGCATTTTCGACAGGTCTGCATTGGACAAGGCCGAGCAGGAACTCAAACGCCAGTATGTAGCGCGCGGCAAGTACGGGGTAACGGTCAATACCACCGTCACCGCACTGGAGCGCAACCGCGTTGCCGTCGTCTTGAATGTGGTGGAAGGTGAAGCCTCAAAGATCAGGCAAATCAACATCATCGGCAGCCATGCTTACAGTGAAGCAGACTTGCGGGATATGATGAAACTCGACACGCCAAACTGGATGAGCTGGTTCAGCAAGAGCGACCAATATTCCAAACAAAAGCTGTCCGCCGACCTGGAAACCTTGCGTTCATTCTATCTTGACGGGGGTTATCTGGAATTTTCCCTGGACTCCACACAGATTTCCATTACGCCGGACAAGAAAGACATTTACATCACCATCAACCTTACCGAAGGCGCCAAATATACAGTTTCCGACATCAAAATGGCCGGACCGGAAAGTATCCTGTCCCATGATCAGATGCGCAAACTGGTTACAATCAAGTCTGGCGATACCTTTTCGCGCAAGGAATTGACCGCATCCACTACGAAGATCGGCGACCGCCTTGGAGATGACGGCTATGCTTTTGCCAACGTCAATGCCGAGCCGGAACTGGATAAGGAAAAACACCAAGTGGTATTCACTTTCATGGCCGACCCGGGGAAGCGTGTGTATGTGCGGCACATCAACGTCGCGGGAAATACCAAGACGCGTGATGTAGTAATCAGGCGTGAATTCCGCCAAATGGAAGGGGGGTGGTTTTCCGCATCCCAAGCCAAAAAATCTAAGCAACGGGTGGATCGCCTAGATTTTTTCAGCGAAGTGGATATTGAGACGCCTCCTGTGTCTGGCACAAATGATCAGTTGGACATCAATCTGGCGGTGAA
>CAITJF010000029.1 GCA_903892645.1 uncultured Nitrosomonadales bacterium
TTACTCAAAATTGCACTTCATCCTAAAATTCGCCAATAGTCGTTAGTTAGCGTTGTCCGCCGTACTGATTTAACTAACGTCTAACGACTACCAGCTAACGACTGTTTTTTTAGTGTGCTTCGCTGTCCACCACGGATTGATACGCTGCAGCATCCATCAGCACAGCCACATCAGCCGCACTGTCTGGCTTCATTTTGAACATCCATGCGGCATACGGGTCATTGTTGATTTTTTCCGGAGCGCTGTCCAGATCACTGTTTACTTCCACTACTACACCGCTCACCGGCGCATACACATCGGCTGCGGCCTTCACCGATTCCACCACGGCGCATTCTTCACCCGCCTTCAGTTTGCGGCCAATTGCCGGGCTTTCCACGAACACCATGTCGCCCAGTAGCTCCTGTGCGTGTTGTGTGATGCCCACACTGACCGTGCCATCGGTCTCGGTTTTAATCCACTCGTGGGAGGCGGTGTATTTCAGGTTTGCCGGATTGCTCATTCAAATCTCCTAGTCATTTAGTCGTTAGTTGAAGTTGTCGCTGCGTGGTTGTTAACTAGCCGCTAACGACTAGAGATTAACGACTGCCTTTCCATTTCTGGCAAACGGATATTTCACCACCTTGGCTGCCAGCATTTTATCTCGAATTGCCACTTGTACCGTATCGCCGATTTGCACTTCTTTCGGCACGCGTGCCAGCGCAATGGATTTTTCCAGCGTGGGAGAGAAACTGCCGCTGGTGATTTCGCCTTCGCCGTGTAAGGTGTGCACCTGCTGGTGGCCGCGCAATACGCCGCGATCCAGCAACACCAATCCGGCCAGTTTGCGTGTCGGCGGGTTCGCCAGCAGCGCCGCCTTGCCGATGAAATCGCGTTCACTTTTCAAATCTACTGTCCACGCCAGACCTGATTCCAGCGGGTTTACCGTTTCGTCCATGTCCTGGCCGTACAGATTCATGCCCGCTTCCAGACGCAAGGTGTCGCGCGCACCGAGGCCGATGGGTTTTACGCCAGCCTTGTTCAGTGCGTACCAGAATTCTTCCACTTTCTCTTTGGGCAGCATCACCTCAAAACCGTCTTCGCCGGTGTAACCGGTGCGCGCCACGAAATATTCGCCGCAATCGGCAGCCTGAAAATTCTGCAAGCCCTCGGTGGCCGCCTTGGTTTGCGGCAGCACCTGCCACACCTTGGCGCGCGCGTTCGGCCCTTGCACCGCAACCATCGCCAAGTCGTCGCGCGAGGTGATGGAAAGATTCGGGGCATGCATTGCAGCTTGTTGCTTCATCCACGCAATGTCCTTGTCCGCCGTGCCTGCGTTCACCACGATGCGAAACCACTGCTCGCTCATGAAATAGATAATGAGATCGTCGATCACCCCGCCATCCGGGCGCAGCATGGCGGAATACAGCGCCTTGCCGGGCAGCGCAATCTTGTCGGCGTTGTTCGCCAACAGATAGCGCAGGAAGGCGCGCATGCCATCGCCCTTCGCATCCACCACGCGCATGTGGCACACGTCGAACATGCCGCAGTCGTTGCGCACCTGATGGTGCTCGTCGATCTGCGAACCGTAATTCACCGGCATGTCCCAGCCACCGAAATCAACCATCTTTGCGCCCATGGCGCGATGGGCTGCGTTGAGCGGGGTTTGCTTAAGTGCCATATTTGCTTTCTAAGAATGAAAAAGGGCGCAGCACGAATTCGTGCTGCGCCCCATCTGTCCTTGATACCTGAGAGATTACAACTTGCGTTGCGTGCCCCTTCGGTGGCTGGTTTTGGATGCTTCTATAAATTCAAAGCTCTAAGTGAGACAAGGCGCAAAAGAAATTTTAGCGCGCCGCATATGTTTTATATGTCAGCAATAAAATTTCTTGAGCAACGCCGTATCACGACGAGATTTGGATTTATAGAGGTATCCAATCCGACGCTCTCCAGATTTGCCTGCCCCAATGGTTCTTGTGCCTGAGCGATTGCGGGTGTTGCGCCTTCGGCGGTGCTTGGTAGCACGCTCTCCCATTGGTCTGAACGGCAGGTGGAACTATACCGAAGAAGGAAACAAGCGGCAAGCCACTCGATCTACTGTGGATAAAACAGGAATAGCCGATACCCGGATGGCTTGAGGTCGGTGGTGTCGAGGTTCAGTTTTACACTGAGTTCGCGGTTGGCCGCCAGGCCTTGTTTTTCATCCTCATCCTGCTTGAGATATTCCGCCGGGCGGAAAGTGTGGCGCGCCAGCGCCTTGTCCTGCGTGTCGGTCAGGGTGAGTTCGAGATTGGGATAGGCCTGCGCGTAAGGCGCGCGGTTGTGCAAAAGGGCGTTGAGGGTAATGACATTTGACTGTGCAGGGTCGGCTTCCAGGTCGGAAGATTCGATGCTCACCAAATCTGCTTTCTGTGGCAACGGAATGGTGCACTGTAGCAACCCGCAGTAGGAGGTGAGGACGGGCTTGAGGGCGGGCATATTTGTGGCAAGTTCGACACGGAAGAAATATGCGGCCTGCGCCAGCAGTACGACTAATAGCAGCATGCAGCCGACTGCCCACGGCCAGCGAGGGGACTTCTTGACTGGTTCGGGGAAGGTGGCACCCAGGTCATCTGCAAAGGTGATTTGTTGCGCCAGCGTGACGGGTGCTGCAAATTCAATTTTATTTGGCCTCTCTGTGCGAGCTGGAGTTATATGGTTAAAGTCGAGTTCTTCATGCGTTGCAGGGATAGGCTCGGCTGCGGTTTCGGCGGGTGTTTGTCGGGTTTCTCCCGGTGCGATGGGCAGGTCGAGCTGGGGGCTGGGCTGGTCATCCTGCAAATGTTCTGCGGCGTTGAACACCGCCTGGCAGCGCCCGCAGCGCACCATGCCCTGATGCGCTTCAAGCTGCTCCTGGCTTACTTTAAACCGGGTGTTGCACTGGGGACATTGCGTTGAGGTACTCATCGTTTTACACCGGACAAACACGCCCAGCCATCTTCCATCACCGGCGGTTTCAGGTCAAACCATTGTGCATACACCCGCATCACATCTTCGGCCTGCTCGCTGAGTATGCCGGACAGCACGATCTGCCCACCCTGCCGCGTTGCAACGGCAAGCAGCGGCGCGAGCACCTTGAGCGGGTTGGTGAGTATATTGGCGACGACGATGTCGGCTTGCTGTTGCGGCGCGGCATCCGGCAGGCAGAACTGCGCCGTCACCTGGTTGGCGGCTGCGTTGTCGCGGCTGGCTTGCACCGCCTGAGCGTCCACATCCACACCGGTGGCGCTAGCCGCGCCCAGTTTGAGGGCGGCGATGGCGAGGATGCCCGAGCCGCAGCCGTAATCCAGCACGCTTTCGCCGCCTTGCAAATGCGCATCCAGCCAGCGCAAACACAGGCGGGTGGTGGGATGGCTGCCGGTGCCGAAGGCCAGGCCGGGGTCGAGCGTAATGTTGATGGCTGCAGGGTCGGATGGGGTGTGCCAAGTGGGCACGATCCACAGCCGTTGCGAAATGGGTATGGGGCTGAACTGCGCTTGAGTCAGGCGCACCCAGTCGTTGTCTTCCAGAGTGTCGGTGCGGTAAGCGGGCGGTTGCGCAAGGCCGATGGCATGTGCCGCTTCCAGCATGATGGCATCTACCGGGGCATTCTCGGCAAACAGCGCCGTGACGCGGTTATGCGGCCACAGATGCGGCGGGGGTTCGCCCGGCTCGCCGAAGATGGCCTGTTCGTCAGGAGTATCTGCATCCGCATCGTGCACGTCTACCGATAGTGCGCCGAGTTCCAGCAGGGCCTCGCTCAGGATATCCGCCTGGGATGCAGATGCGGTGACCGTCAGCGTGAGCCAGGACATACTAGCTTCCCTTGGTGCGCTCGGCCAGCTTATGTTCCAGATAGTGGATGCTGGTGCCGCCATTCAGGAAGGCGGCGTCCTGCATCAGTTCCTGATGCAACGGAATATTGGTATCTATGCCTTCCACTGCCATTTCGGACAATGCAGTACGCATGCGTGCCATGGCCTGTTCGCGTGTGTCGCCGTAAGCGATGATCTTGCCGATCATGGAATCATAATGGGGCGGCACGAAATAGTTGGCATACACGTGCGAATCGACGCGGATGCCAGGACCGCCCGGCGGGTGCCAAGTAGTAATACGGCCAGGTGAAGGTGTGAACTTATAAGGATGCTCGGCGTTGATGCGGCATTCGATGGCGTGGCCTTTGAACACGATGTCTTTTTGCCGGAGGCTGAGTTTCTCACCGGCGGCGATGTGGATCTGTTGCTGCACGATGTCGATTCCAGTAATCATCTCAGTGACCGGATGCTCCACTTGCACGCGGGTATTCATCTCAATGAAGAAAAATTCGTCGTTCTCATACAAAAATTCGAAGGTGCCCGCGCCACGGTAGCCGATCTTGCGACAAGCTTCCGCGCAGCGTTCGCCGATCTTGTTGCGCAAGCGCGCATTGAGCAGGGGTGCGGGTGCTTCCTCGATGATTTTCTGGTGGCGGCGCTGCATCGAGCAGTCGCGCTCACCCAGATACACGGCGTTGCCGTAAGAATCAGCCAGCACCTGAAACTCGATGTGGCGCGGATTCTCCAGAAACTTCTCCATGTACACAATGGGATTATTAAAGGCGCTCTGTGCTTCGCTGCGCGTCATGATTACGGCGTTGAGCAGTGCAGCCTCGGTATGTACCACGCGCATACCGCGCCCGCCGCCGCCGCCCGCCGCCTTGATAATGACCGGATAGCCGATGCTGCGCGCAATTTTGATGATTTCAGAAGGATTGTCCGGCAACGCGCCATCCACGCCGGGGACGCAAGGTACACCGGCTTTCTTCATGGTGTTCTTGGCGGAAACCTTGTCGCCCATCAGGCGGATGGTGTCGGGACGCGGGCCGATGAACACGAAACCGCTTTTTTCCACGCGCTCGGCGAAGTCGGCATTCTCCGACAGAAAGCCGTAACCGGGGTGGATGGCTTGCGCATCGGTGACTTCCGCCGCGCTGATGATGGCCGGAATATTCAGGTAGCTTTGCGCCGAAGGTGCGGGGCCGATGCATACCGATTCATCGGCCAGCTTGACGTACTTGGCATCCGCGTCAGCCTCGGAATGGACGGCTACCGTTTTGATGCCCATCTCACGGCAGGCGCGCTGAATACGCAGGGCGATTTCGCCGCGGTTGGCAATCAGGATTTTTTCAAACATGGCAATGGGTGTCGGCTTGGATGTTGCGCGCATAATTCCGCGTTTCAACAAACCGCTGGGTGGCTTGTCGTCGCCCTGCTCGGCGCGAGGCTTCTTTTCAAACATGATTAGCCGATTATAAACAGCGGTTGGCCAAACTCCACAGGCTGGCCGTTCTCTACAAGAATGGCCTTGATGATGCCTGCCTGATCGGCTTCGATTTCATTAAGCAATTTCATGGCTTCGATGATACACAGTGTGTCGCCTACGCTCACGCTTTGACCTATCTCAACAAAGAACTTGGCGCCTGGGGAAGGGCAGCGGTAAAAGCTGCCGACCATGGGCGACTTCACCACATGGCCTTCAGGCTCGGCAGCTTTGGCCGGTTCGGCAGGTCTGGTTGCGGTCGGTTGCAGCACAGGCGCAACTGTCTGTTGTTGCGGCACGGCATAAGCTTGCTGCGGCATGACGGCGGAAAAGCGTGTGATGCGCACACGCTCCTCGCCCTCACTGATTTCCAGTTCGGCGATACCAGAGTTTTCGACCAGCTCAATCATAGTCTTGAGTTTGCGTAAATCCATGGTGAGCTCCTAATTAAGGCGTTGCAGCGCGTATTGCAGCGCGAGTTCGTAACCGGTTGCGCCCAAACCGCTGATGACACCGACGGCGAGATCGGAGAAATAAGATTCCTTGCGGAACGGTTCACGTGCAAATACATTAGAAATGTGGACTTCGATAAACGGGATAGCCACCGCCGCCAGCGCGTCGCGTAGGGCCACGCTGGTATGGGTGAATGCCGCTGGATTGATGATGATGAAATCTGTGCCGTCCTGGCGCGCCACTTGCACACGTTCCACCAAGGCGGCTTCGGCGTTGCTCTGGAAGTATTGAAGCTCCGCGCCTCCCGCTTGGGCTAATTGCTTTAATTTCTGGTTAACTTCGTTCAACGTGACGCGACCATATACATCCGGCTCACGGCTGCCGAGCAAGTTCAGGTTTGGACCATGTAATACCAGAATATTTTTCATATACGCATTTTGCCGCAAATTAGGGGGGATTGTCCAGATTTTAGCTGGAATTATGCTCGAGAGACTGTTTGGCGCAGGGTATAAACCCAAGCCAGCACCCTGCGCGTGCTAAACGCCTTGAAAAAAATAGATTGTTAAAACGATACCCAGTAAGGCAACAGCCAGATTGGTAAAAACTCCCGGATTGACCCGGTAGCCTTCCGGGATTTCAATGGGCTTTAAGGTCTTGAGCACCTTGCGATATTGCACGGTTGAATACGCGGCAACCCCCGCACCTAGCAGGACAAAAGCCAGCCCCGTCCAGAACGAAATGCCACGCTGTAAAGGCATCTCGTGTTTAGGCAGGAGGATGGATACAAACAACCCGAAGCGCTCGATGACAAACCCGAACGCCATTAAGGCAAGGCTGGTGCGGTTCCATGCGAGTAGCGTCCGTTCGGCGGCAAAAAATACTCTTGGGTCATTGAGGTCTGACATGGCTCTCCTTCATTCAGCCGCGCCTGCTGATTACAGCCCTGCGCTTTGTAGCGACTGCAAAAACTGTGTGGCATCCTGATAACCCGTCACACGAAAGTCGGCTAACTCCTTGCCTTGTGTATCGAAGAACAAAATGGCGGGCGGGCCAAACAGCTCAAAACGCTGGAGCAGCACTTTATCCTCCTCGCTATTGGCAGTAACATCGGCCTGTAGCAGCACGGCGTTTTTCAGCCTGGCCTGCACCTTGGCATCGGCAAAGGTGTAGCGCTCCATTTCTTTGCATGATACGCACCAGTCGGCATAGAAATCCAGCATCACTGCCTTGCCGTGCGCCTGTGCAATACGCTCATTCAGTTCGGCTATATTTTTTACTCGTGAAAATTTTATGATCGCAGGTGTTTCCGTCTGGGTGCTGCCGATGGCTGACAACGGGCGCAGAATATCGCGTGCACCGGAAAGCGCACCGATGAGATAGGCGCCGCCGAACAGCAGGGCGAGGATGCCGATACCCTTCCACAGCTTGTGCCAGCCTCCGGCATTGTGAGGCAGTGCATCCAGCGCGCGCAGATAAACAGCAGAAAGCACCAGCAGCGCCGCCCACAGCAACATCTGCACCCCCACCGGGATGAGTGATGAAACGATCCAGATGGCGACTGCCAGCAATAGCACACCGAAGAAGCGTTTGACCGATTCCATCCATGCCCCTGCCTTGGGCAGCAATGTCCCGGCAGAAGCGCCGATCAGCAGCAGCGGCAGGCCCATGCCCAGTGCCAGCGCGAAGAGCGCCACTCCGCCCAAGAGGGCGTCATGCGTCTGCCCGATGTACAGCAGGGCGCCCGCCAGCGGGGCGGCAACGCACGGGCCGACGATGACGGCGGATAGCGCGCCCATCACAAACACGCCACTCAGATGCCCCCCATGCAGGCGGTTACTGGTGCTGGACAATTTGCTTTGCAGAGCGGTCGGCAATTGCAGTTCGTAAAAGCCGAACATGGACAAAGACAGCAGCACGAACACTGCGGCAAAGCTGCCAAGCACCCACGGTGTTTGCAAGGCATTGGACAGCAGCGAGCCGGACAGCCCGGCGACCACGCCGACAGCGGCGTAGGTCAGCGCCATGCCAAGCACGTAAGCCAGTGACAGGATGAAGCCGTGCATATGGGTGATCTTGTGCCCACGCCCCACGATGATGCCGGACAGAATAGGCACCATAGGAAAGATACAGGGGGTAAAGGCGAGCAACAGCCCGGCGCCAAAGAAGAACGACACGATGAGCCAAAAGCTGCCCTGCTTGAATAATTTGGCAATTTGAACGTTCTCGTTCTGGACATTCGCACTGCTGGCGGCGGGTTGTGCGGTTTGTGGTGTGTTCTGCACCTGTTGCGCCACAGCCAGCATGGCGGAGTTCGTTTTTGCAGGCGGCGTGTCTTTTACTTCGGGTAGTACAATGCTGATTGATTTATTGATAGGCGGGTAGCACAGGCTTTTGTCTTTACAGCCTTGGTAACTAGCTTCCACAGTAATATTCTGCGCCGCATTGCCTGTTCTTTCCAGCGTGATTTCTGCCTGGAAAGGTTGATGGAACACCGCCATATCGCCAAAGTTGGGGTCATGTTTTACCTCTCCCTTGGGCATGGCGATATTGGTGATCTTGGTGCCAGTGGCCTTTGCGGAACCACCCTTTATGCCAAGGCTGACCTTGTCGCGATAGAGATAATAACCGGGCGTAATCTTGAAACTGGCAAGCAGGGTGTGTGCATTGAGCACGGTGACATCCAGCCCGAATGCCTGATCCGGGGGCAGAAAAATTTCCTGTTTCGCGCCGCCAAGCAGCGGCAGGCGATCCAGAAATCCTCCCGCGTGGGATAAGTGGGCAAGGCACAACAATAACCATATTACATGACGCATGGGTCTCATTCCTCGGTTGCTTGAGTTTCTCGCGCTACCCATTGCAGATAGCCGGGAAAGCCCGCACTAACAGGGACAGCGATGATTTCCGGAAGTTCATAGGGGTGGTGCGCACGGATGGATGCCTCAAGGCGCGGGTAGGCGGCGCGCGTAGTCTTGGCCAGCAGCGGCACCTCGCTGGCCGTTTCAATTTTCCCTTGCCAGCGGTATACCGAGCTGCATTCTGCCAGAATATTAACGCAGGCGGCAGTACGGTTTTCGATCAGCGACTGCGCCATTCGCTGCGCACTTTCGCGATCCGGCAAATTGGTGAGTACCAGAATAATTTCGTCCATAAATAATTATGCCGCTTTTGCGCGGACGCAACGCATTCCCAGTTGCAGCAATTCGTCCCACACATCGCCGCGACGCAAACCTTTCACCACCTTGTCCACATGCGCGGCCTGGCGCAGGGC
This sequence comes from uncultured Nitrosomonadales bacterium, assembly GCA_903892645.1. Lineage (GTDB taxonomy): Bacteria > Pseudomonadota > Gammaproteobacteria > Burkholderiales > Gallionellaceae > CAITJF01. The sequence continues at coordinate 9,014 of CAITJF010000029.1, forward strand.
GCGTTCCGCTATTGCCGGGCTGAAGCGCCGCACGGCGCGTTCCACCAGTTTCTGGCGCACGCCCCACACCCGCGCGTCACGCAACGCGGAAGCGAGGTTGCCGCTGCGCTGCATGGCGCGCAACACCTTGCCCAGCGCGCGAATGTCCTCGGTCAGCGCCCACAGGATCAGCACGGTAGCGGTGCCTTCCGCACGCAGGCCGTCGAGGATGCGCGCATAGCGCGCGGCGTCGCCTGCCAGCATAGCTTCGGACAGCTTGAATACGTCATAGCGTGCCACATCCATCACCGCGTCCTTTACCTGTTCGAAGGAAAGATGTCCGGCAGGAAACAACAAGGCTAGCTTCTGGATTTCCTGATAAGCCGCCAGCAGATTGCCTTCTACGCGTTCGGCGAGAAAAGCCAGTGTGTCCGCGTCGGCGGACTGGCCCTGCCGCTGCAATCGGCCTGCAATCCAGGCTGGCAGCGCATTCAGCGGAATTTCCTCGGTAGCGATGACCACTCCCTGCGCCGCCAAGGCGGTAAACCATTTGCTGTCCTGGGCAGCCTTGTCCAGCTTGGGCAACGATACCAACGTGACCGTGTCGCCGTTCAGTTGCTGGCAATAATCCTGCACGGCTTGCGCACCTTCCACGCCCGGCTTGCCGGATGGAATGCGCAGCTCCACCAGCTTGCGTGTGGAGAACAGCGACAGGCTTTGTGCGCTGTTGCGCAATTCCGCCCACTTGAAACCGGGTTCGGCAGTCAGCACTTCGCGTTCGCTATAACCCGCCGCACGCGCCGCCGCACGGATGGCATCGGCCGCTTCGATGGACAGCAGCAGCGCCTCGCCGTGGATGACATACAACTGCTTCAGCCCCGAGGCGAGATGGCGCGGCAGATCTTCGCCCAGAAGTTTCATAATGGAACGGTTAATTTCATTGTGGCGGCCTCGCGTGGCTCAGGCGACGCAATATCTGTTGCACCGCGTCACTGCGCATGTTCTGGTAGAGCAGCGCCTCTTCCTGCTCCTTGGCGAGAACCTGAGAGTCATCATAGGAAAAATCGCGCCGCATTGTGATCTCCTCCGGGGCAAGCCAGTCTTGCTGTTTCTGGTCATAGGCACGTAGCGAGATGCGATATTGCAAACGGAATTCGCGCACGCGACCTCCGCCGCTCAGGGAAAGAATCTGCCTGTCCGTCACTTCGGAAACGATATGCAGCGTCAGTTGCGCCTGGTCTGACGCATCGGCGATTTGCACACTATTTGCCTCAATGGCGCGTTTCAGTTCGGTGATGAAAGGAGCGTAGTCGTTGGCCGATTTTATATACAGCGACTGAAACGGCAGCGCGGACGCGCCCTGCCCGCGCAGGTGGAAGCCGCATGCACCCAGCAACAGGGTGAGCATCAGCACAGGCACTATCAGGATTGCGCGCATCGGCATCTTTTTACACCATTACGTTATTCAAATACCTTGAGGTCAGATCACCACGTTGATCAAGCGCCCCGGTACCACGATGATTTTTTTCGCCGCTCCGCCCGCAAGCTGCTTCTGCACTGCCTCGTGCGCCAGCGCCAGTTGCTCCAGCGTGGCCTTGTCGGCATCCTTCGCGACGCGCAGGCTGCCGCGCAGCTTGCCGTTTACCTGGATCACCAACTCGATTTCGTCCTGCACCAGTGCGGCTTCGTCTACTTCAGGCCAAGGGGCAGTGAGGATGTCGTCGCCATAGCCAAGCTCTTCCCACAAGGTCTGTGTGATGTGCGGGGCGATAGGTGAGAGCAGGCGTAACAAGATTGAAAATCCTTCGGCGATTACGAATAGAGCGGCTTCAACATCTACCCCTGGGTTGCCTTCCCTTGCATTGGGGACTCTTTCCAGCGCGTTAAGAATTTTCATTCCAGCCGATGCGACAGTATTGAACTGATTTTTACCGAAATCGTAGTCGGCCTGCTTGAATATGACGTGAATCTCTCTACGCCATTCCTTTATGGATAGGGCTGCATCACCCCAATTAAATTGGAGATTTAGATTAGAACCTTTGGGGCTGTGTGTGTTTGCAAAATTCCAGATGCGCCGCAGAAAGCGATATGCTCCTTCCACTCCGCTATCAGACCATTCCAGTTGCTGGTCAGGGGGTGCGGCGAACATCATGAACAGGCGCGCGGTGTCGGCGCCGTACTGGTCTATGATGGCCTGCGGATCCACACCGTTATTCTTCGACTTAGCCATCTTTTCGGTGCCGCCGATGATGACCGGCTGGCCATCAGCGCGCAATGTAGCGCCGACCGGACGACCACGTTCATCGGTTTTTACGTCCACGTCGGCAGGATTAATCCACAACTTTCTGCCGTTGGTTTCTTCGCGGTAAAACGTCGGCGCGATCACCATGCCTTGCGTGAGCAGGTTCTTGAATGGTTCGTCGCCTTGCACCAACCCTTCGTCGCGCATCAGCTTATGGAAGAAGCGCGCATACAGCAAATGCAGAATGGCGTGCTCGATGCCCCCGATATATTGATCCACGGGCAGCCATTGTTGCGCGGCCTGTTTGCCCACCATTCCGGTGGTGCAGTTTGGGCTGGCGTAGCGCGCGTAGTACCAGGACGATTCCACGAAGGTATCCATGGTGTCGGTCTCGCGCCGGGCTTTGCCGCCGCACTTGGGGCAGGTAGTTTGATAAAATTCTGGCATCTTCGCCAGTGGCGAGCCCGCACCATCCGGCACCACGTTCTCCGGCAGCACCACGGGAAGCTGGTCGTCCGGCACCGGCACATCGCCGCAGGTAATACAGTGAATAATGGGGATGGGGCAGCCCCAATAGCGCTGGCGCGAAATGCCCCAGTCGCGCAGGCGGAACTGCACTTTCTTTTCGCCCAGGCCTTTCGTGGCGAGGTCGGCGGCGATGGCGTCCACCGCCTGTTCTTGGTTGAGGCCGTCGAACTTGCCAGAGTTCACGCAGACACCGCGCTCTTTATCGGCGTACCACTCGGCCCAGACATCAGTAGAAAATATTTCATTTGCCACTTGAATTGCCTGCTTGATCGGCAGCCGATACTTCTTTGCGAAGCCGAAGTCGCGCTCATCATGCGCCGGCACCGCCATCACCGCGCCCTCGCCGTAGCTCATCAGCACATAGTTGCCGACCCACACCGGAACTTGCTCGCCGGTGAGCGGGTGGGTGACGCTAATGCCGGTGGGCATCCCCTTCTTCTCCATCGTGGCGATGTCGGCCTCGGCTACACCGCCGCGCTTGCACTCCTCGATGAAAGCGGCGAGTTGCGGGTTGTTGTTCGCGGCATATGTCGCCAGTGGATGTTCGGCGGCGATGGCGCAGAAGGTGACGCCCATGATGGTGTCGGCGCGGGTGGTATACACCCAGAGCTTTTCCTCTTTGCCGTCCAGCGTGTAAGGGAAGGCAAAGCGTACGCCGTAGCTCTTGCCGATCCAGTTACGCTGCATGGTTTTCACCTGCTCCGGCCAGCCGGGAAGCCGGTCCAGGTCACGCAGCAGTTCCTCGGCGTACTGGGTGATGCGGAAGAAATACATCGGGATTTCGCGCTTTTCCACCAGCGCGCCGGAGCGCCAACCGCGTCCATCTATGACCTGCTCATTGGCCAGCACGGTGCGATCTTCCGGATCCCAGTTCACCACTGCTGTCTTCTTGTAGATGATGCCTTTCTTGAACAGGCGGGTGAACAGCCATTGCTCCCAGCGGTAATACTCCGGCGTGCAGGTTGTCACTTCGCGCGACCAGTCTATGCCGAGGCCGAGGCTCTTCAACTGCTGGCGCATGTAGGCGATGTTGTCGTAAGTCCATGCGGCGGGCGGCACATTGTTGGCCATCGCGGCATTCTCAGCGGGCAGACCAAAGGCGTCCCAGCCCATCGGTTGCATCACATTGCAGCCCTTCATGCGGTGGTAGCGTGAGAGCACGTCGCCGATAGTGTAGTTGCGCACGTGCCCCATGTGCAGCTTGCCGGATGGATAGGGGAACATGGACAGGCAGTAGTACTTGGGTTTGTCCGATTGATCTTCCGCGCGGAAAGCGTGCTGCTCTTCCCAGTACTGTTGCGCGGCGGTCTCGATGGCTTGGGGGTGATAATTTGGCTGCATCTTTTAAGAATTCAAGTAACCAGTTATGTAGTTCAATATGCTGCCATTATAGCGGCATAATCCGGCTCAGGCAGGTCAAGCTGGCTGGCTGCGGAGTATTCATGCCACCGTGCGTGAACCGTTAGCCCGGCGTGCATGGTTCTGCTAGAATCACGTAACATAAGGTAATTATTAATATTTTCAGGAGAGCTTGACCATGTCCCGCAAATACCCCGTGATTGTTGTGACCGGCTCGTCCGGAGCTGGTACCACCACTGCTAAACGCGCCCTTGAAAATATTATTCGTCGCGAGTTTCAGCGTGATTGCGAGAAGTGTGATTGTGTAAATGTTGCAGTGATTGAAGGTGACAGCATGCACAGCCTGGATCGCATGGCGTTTCGTGCAGCCGTGGCTGAAGCCGCAAAAGCAGGTAAACGCTCCATCAGCCACTTCGGCCCGGAAGCAAATCACTTCGACAAAATCGAAGAAACATTCAAGACCTTTGGTGAAACCGGCACTTGTAAACGTCGTTACTATATCCATAGTGACGAGGAAGCGAAGGAGCTGAACGCGCGTCTGGGAACCAACCTGGGGCCCGGTCAATTTACCCCGTGGGAAGATATTCCTGCCGGCTCCAACATGTTGTTTTATGAAGGCCTGCATGGCATGGTGAAGACAGGTACCGTGGATGCTGCCAGGCACGTTGACTTGAGCGTCGGCGTGGTTCCCGTCGTCAATCTGGAATGGATCCAGAAGATTCACCGTGATGGGGCAGAGCGTGGCTATTCCGCCGAGGCGACCGTGGATACTATCTTGCGCCGCATGCCGGACTACATAAACTACATCACACCGCAATTTTCACTCACTGATATCAATTTTCAGCGCGTAGCCACGGTAGACACTTCCAACCCTTTTATCGCGCGTGACATCCCTACGGCAGACGAAAGTTTCGTGGTGATCCGCTTCCGCAACCCAAAAGGTGTGAACTTTCCTTACTTTCTGAGCATGATCCACGACTCCTTCATGTCGCGCTCCAATACCATCGTGGTTCCCGGCGGCAAGATGAGTTTAGCGATGGAATTGATCCTCACCCCGCTCATGCACAATTTGATGGATAACAGGAATAGGTAATTTGCTGTAAAAGCAATGATGGTTAATATGCCTCTGGGTATTACCGTTTTTGTTGAGGCCTGTAGTAATGCAGGCCTTATTCATTGGAAGCTGGCATTGGGAGTTGGCTGGCTTTCGTAGCAGCGAGCCACTATAATTCCGGCCACGCTTAAATCTTCAATGGCCCTTCGCCTTTATGCAGCTATTCACCTTTGGCATTAACCATCAGACTGCACCGCTCTCGGTGCGCGAACGGTTTGCGTTCGGCGTTGATGCAATGGAACCGGCGTTGCACAATCTGGTTGAGCATGGCGCAGTCAAGGAAGCGACCATACTCTCTACTTGCAACCGCACCGAGGTGTATTGCAACACACACGAGCCTGCGCAGGCCATTAATTGGCTGGCTGGCTACCGCCAGATGGAGGCCAGTGAAATCGAGCCCTATCTCTACACCTTGCAGCGTGAGCAGGCGGTAAAACATGCGTTTCGCGTTGCCAGCGGACTGGATTCTATGGTGCTGGGCGAGCCGCAAATCCTGGGGCAGATGAAACAGGCAGTACGTCACGCGGAGCAAGCTGGTACGCTGGGTTTCCTGTTGCACAAATTATTCCAGCGCACCTTCTCGGTAGCCAAGGATGTGCGCACGCAGACCGAAATCGGCGCCAACCTGATTTCCATGGCTGCGGCCGCGGTAAAACTAGCCGAACGCATTTTCCCCAGCATCGCCGACCAGCGCGTGCTGTTCATCGGTGCGGGCGAGATGATTGAACTGAATGCCGTGCACTTCGCGGCCAAATCGCCCAAGCTCATCACTGTCGCCAATCGCACCCTGGAGCGCGCCCAAGTGCTGGCGCGACGCATCAACGGCCACGCCATCACCCTGAATGAACTGCCGGAGCAACTGGCGCAGCACGACATCATCGTGACCTGCACCGCCAGCCCGCTGCCGATATTGGGCAAGGGCATGGTGGAGCGCGCGCTCAAGGTGCGCAAGCATCGCCCGCTGTTCATCGTGGATTTGGCGGTGCCGCGCGACGTGGAAGAAGAGGTTGCCGAGCTGAACGACGTGTTCCTGTACACCGTGGACGATTTATCCGAAGTGGTGCGCGATGGCCTCGATGCGCGCCAAGGCGCGGTTAAACAAGCCGAGGTTATTATCGATTCCGGTGTGGCCGAGTTCATCCACTGGATGGAATCGCGCGAAGTGGTGCCCACCATCCTTGCGTTGCGCAACCATGCAGAACGCCACCGCCGCCACGAGATCGAAAAAGCCCTGCGTCTGCTGGCAAAAGGCGAAGAAGCGGAAAAAGTGCTGGAGGCATTGAGCAACGGGTTGACCAACAAATTCCTCCACGCGCCAACTCATGCGCTGAATCAGGTGCAAGGCAGCGAACGCGAGGCATTTCTCGACATGGTGCATCGCATTTACAACCTGCACACCCCCGAATGAAGCCCAGCATTGCCTCCAAGCTCGCTCGGCTGGGTGAGCGTCTGGACGAGGTCGGCCGCCTGCTGAGCAGCGAAGATGCCACGCACGACATAGACAGTTACCGCAGGCTTAGCCGTGAACGCGCCGAACTTGAGCCGGTTGTAGCGCTGTACCACGCTCATCAGGCATGTGCGGCGGACATTGCCACGGCGCTGGAAATGGCGGGTGATCCCGACATGCGCGAATTTGCCGATGCCGAAGTAAAACAGGGCCGGGCACGCCTGGAGCAGATCGAAGCGGATTTGCAAAAACAGTTGTTGCCAAAAGATCCCAACGACGAGCGCAACGTGTTTCTGGAAATCCGCGCCGGCACAGGCGGCGATGAAGCGGCGCTATTCTCCGGCGACCTGTTCCGCATGTATTCGCGTTTCGCCGAGCGCAACCGCTGGCAGGTCGAAATCATCTCCGAAAGCCCCGGCGAAAAAGGCGGCTTCAAGGAAATCATCGCGCGCATTGTGGGGCAGGGTGCATACTCGGTGCTGAAATTTGAATCCGGCGCGCACCGCGTGCAGCGCGTTCCTGCCACCGAGGCGCAGGGGCGCATCCATACCTCGGCTTGTACCGTTGCGGTGCTGCCTGAAGTGGACGATGTCAGCGATGTAGTATTGAATCCCGCCGATCTGCGCATAGACACTTTCCGCGCCTCGGGTGCAGGCGGCCAGCATATTAACAAGACCGATTCGGCGGTGCGCATCACCCACCTTCCCACCGGTACGGTGGTGGAATGCCAGGACGGGCGCTCACAGCACAAGAACAAGGCACAGGCGATGGCCGTGCTGGCTGCGCGCATCAAGGACAAGGAAGAGCGCGAGGCGCATGCCAAGCAGTCTGCCGCGCGCAAATCGCTGGTGGGCAGCGGCGACCGTTCCGAGCGCATCCGCACCTACAACTTCCCGCAGGGCCGCGTCACCGACCACCGCATCAATCTCACCCTGTACAAGATGGATCACATTATGGATGGCGACATCGGCGAATTGACCAACGCGCTGATGGCGGAACAGCAGACGGAGCAACTCGCGGCGCTGGCGGATGAAGGCTGATGCCTTGCCGCGTACGATCCAGAACACCTGCACGCAAGATGCTGCACGCCTGACGGCAGCTCTGGCGCTCGATTCCAGCGGCGCGCGCATCGAGGTGCAGTGCCTGTTGCAGGCCGTCTTGCAAGTGAATCGCGCTTACTTGCTCACTCATCCCGAACAGCACCTCAACGCCGAACAACACGCGCGATACACGGCGTTATTCGAGCGTCGTTTGAACGGTGAACCCATTGCTTACTTGCTTGGCGAGCGCGAATTCTTCGGGCTGACGTTCAAGGTAACGCCTGACACCCTTATTCCCCGCCCTGAAACTGAATTACTGGTTGAGCTGGCCTTGCAGCGTATTCCCTCTCCCGGCCTAACGGCCACCCTCTCCCGTTCACGGGAGAGGGGCTGGGGGAGAGGGTGCGCATTTCGCGTGCTGGATATGGGGACGGGCAGCGGTGCGATTGCCTTGGCTATCGCTCAAGCCCGCCCCGTTGCCGAAGTGCTGGCCAGTGATGCTTCCCCTGCAGCGCTGGAAGTGGCGCGTGCGAACGCGCAGCGGCTAGGCATTGCCAATGTTGCTTTCGTACAAAGCGACTGGTTCTCCGCACTAAATATACAACGCTTTGACCTCATCGTGTCCAATCCGCCCTATGTTGCGACGGGCGATCCTCATTTGCAGCAGGGCGATGTGCGCTTTGAACCAGCATCCGCGCTGGCTTCCGGCGACGATGGCCTGCTTGACATCCGCCGCATCGTGGCGCGCGCCCAAGCGTATTTGCAGCCCGGTGGCTGGCTGCTGCTCGAACATGGCTATACCCAAGCCGCTCAGGTGTGTGGGCTCCTGCGGCAAGCCGGATTCGGCGAAGTATTTTCGGCGCATGATCTGGCGGGGATAAAGCGGGTCAGCGGCGGGCGCATCTTTTCTTGACCCGACAGGTCTGCACCGCTAGAATTCCCGACTTAATTACTCAACTAAGTCAGAGGCGACAACATGGACATACAAGAGCTCATCAGGCAACAGGTAACCAGCCATCCCGTGGTGTTGTATATGAAAGGGTCGCCGACCTTCCCGCAGTGCGGCTTTTCTGCCAACGCAGTGCGCATCCTGCAAGCACTCGGAGCCAAGGAATTTTTTAGTGTGGATGTACTAACTAACCCGGAAATCCGCCAAGGCATTAAGGATTACGCCAACTGGCCGACCATTCCGCAGCTTTATATCAGCGGTGAGTTTATCGGTGGCGCGGACATCATGACGGAAATGCATCAAAGCGGGGAGTTGCAGAAACTACTCAATGTATATAGGCAAAACGGCGAAATTATCTAGGCCGTTTGGCATATATGAATTTGTTGCATGTGGCGTTATAGTTTGCGCTGAGTGTTTGAGCTCCGGGTTGGAATTAACCCGTTCTTTTGATACTCCTCCTCTTCTGGGCGATCGCAAGATCGCCCATTTTTTATCCTTGAAGATATTTGCGTGCGCGTGCGATGGCGGCTTCCACTTGTTGCGGCGCGGTGCCGCCAATGTGGTTACGGCTGGCCAGTGAGCCTTCCAGCGTGAGCACGGTGTAGACGTCGTCCGCAATGAGTAGGGAGAACTGCTGTAATTCCTCCAGCTTGAGATCACTCAAATCGCAACCGCGCTGCTCAGCAAAACGCACCGCCAGCGCCACCGCCTCGTGCGCATCGCGGAACGGCAGGCCTTTTTTCACCAGATAGTCGGCCAGGTCGGTGGCCGTGGCATACCCTTGCAAAGCCGCGCTGCGCATGGCTTCCTGCTTGACGGTGATGCCGCCCATCATATCGGCGTATATGCGCAAGGTCTGAGTCAGTGTATCCACCGTGTCGATCAGCGGCTCCTTGTCTTCCTGATTGTCCTTGTTGTATGCCAGCGGCTGGCCTTTCATCAGCGTCAGCAGCGCGACCAAGTGGCCGTTCACGCGCCCGGTCTTGCCGCGCACCAGTTCCGGCACGTCAGGATTTTTCTTCTGCGGCATGATGGAAGAGCCGGTGCAGAAACGGTCGGCAATGTCTATGAAGCCGAAGCGCGGACTCATCCACAAGATCAACTCTTCCGACAATCGCGACAAATGCGTCATGATCAGCGCGGCGGCAGCGGTGAATTCGATGGCGAAGTCGCGATCCGATACCGCATCCAGCGAGTTCTCGCACACCCCGTCAAAATCCAGCAATTCGGCGACGTACTCACGTTTGATCGGGTAGCTGGTGCCGGCCAGCGCAGCCGCACCCAGCGGCAGGCGGTTGACCCGCTTGCGGCAATCCACAATGCGCTCCGCATCACGCTTGAGCATCTCGAAATACGCCATCAGGTGATGCGCGAAGCTCACCGGCTGCGCTACCTGCAAGTGGGTAAAACCCGGCATGATGGTATGCGTATGATGTGATGCCAGATCAACAATGGCGGTCTGCAGCGCATGGATGAGTCCGCGCAGTTCGTCAATGGCATGGCGCAAATACAAACGCACATCGGTTGCCACCTGGTCGTTGCGCGAGCGCCCGGTATGCAGGCGCTTGCCAGCATCTCCCACCAGCGCGGTAAGCCGCTTCTCAATGTTGAGGTGCACGTCCTCCAGGTCGAGCAACCAGACAAAGTCTCCGCTGATAATCTCGTTCTCGATCTGTGCCAGACCGCGGCTGATGTCGTTCAAATCCTGTGTGCTGATAATATTGCAGGCCGCCAGCATCTGCGCGTGGGCCAGCGAGCCCTGTATGTCAAACAGCGCCAGCCGGTTGTCGAATTCCACCGAAGCGGTATAACGCTTCACCAGTTCCGCCACCGGCTCGTTAAAACGGCCCGACCAGGCTTGTTTGTCTTGCATCGTCATCGTCTCTTGTCCAGAATGTGCGCTATAAATCCAAATTTCGTTGCAATACTGCGTTGCTCAATAAATTTTTCGCTTACATATATAACGATATGCCGCGCTTCAAAATTTCTTTCGCGCCTTATCTCGCTTAGAACTTTGAATTTATGGAGGTGCCCTAAGGCCATTTACCATGCCGAGAACCCAAAGTATAAATCAAAATCTCTTGCCCGACGCACTGCCTGATTTTTGCAGCCTTGGCGTCACCCTGCGCGTCGTGTTGCTGGTAAATGGCATGGCGTTACTGGTTGCGATTGCGCAGGCAGCATCCTGGCCGGATATTGCGCAACGTGTGCTTGCCATCTCCGCCCTACTGCAACCAGTATTGTTGTCGAGTTTGTTGCTGCTGTTCGCGCTCAATTCCTTGCTCGCGCGGCTTGCCTACTGGCAGGGTGCTGCCGCCGTACTGCTGCTGGTAGCGATGGTTACGCTGGCGATTTACCATCTGGGCGGTGAACTGTATGCGCCGCTCATTGAGTATGGGCATTTCAACTTGTGGCGTTATGCCCTGTTGAGTGCCGCCGTCGCCGCCCTGTTGCTGGCCTATTTCCGGCTGCGCACGCAAGCGCTTTCCCCGGCACTGCATAAGGCGCGCCTGCAAGCCTTGCAGGCGCGCATCCGCCCGCACTTCCTGTTCAACAGCATCAACGCCGTACTCGGCATCGTGCGCGCCGACCCCAAGCGCGCCGAGACTGCGCTGCAAGACATGGCCGACCTGTTCCGTATGGCGATGGCGCACGATGGTGCCTTGGTTCCTGCACGGCAGGAAGTAGCACTTGCGCGCCAGTATCTCGCATTGGAACAATTGCGCTTGGGTGAACGACTCAAGGTAAACTGGCGTACTGAAGACATGCCGGATGATGCGTTGCTGCCGCCGCTGATGTTGCAGCCGCTGCTGGAGAACGCCGTGTATCACGGCATCGAGCCGCTAACCGAGGGCGGAGTGATAGACATCAAGCTGTATCGCAGCGGCAATGAGATGCACCTCGAAATGTATAACCCGCGCCAGAAACAGGGCAGCCACCATGTCGGCAATAAAATGGCATTGACCAATATTCGCGAGCGACTGGCCTTGCAGTTTGATCTTGAAGCGCGTTACACGGCAGAAACCGGCAAGGATTTTTACCGCGTGCATATCATGCTGCCTTATGTCCGAGAGGAAAGCCCATGAATATTGTTGAACTTCCCCTTGCTGTATTCGTGGTGGATGACGAGCCGCCCGCACGCAACCGCATCAAGGAACTGCTCATCGATTGCGCCGAACAATTGCCGCTGGAAATTGCCGGCGAAGCAGGCAACGGACGCGAAGCGCTCGACAAGCTGGCCGAAACGCATGCCGACGTAGTGCTGATGGACATCCGCATGCCGCAGATGGACGGCATCGAGCTGGCGCAGCATCTCAACAAACTGCCCAAGCCGCCGGTGATTATTTTCACCACCGCCTACGATGCTTATGCCATCAAGGCGTTTGAACTGCACGCCATTGATTACCTGCTCAAACCCATCCGGCTGGGCCGCCTGTTCGAGGCCCTCACCCATGCGCGCACTGCCGTGCCTCTGCGCACCGAAGTGCTGCAGGAGCTCATTCCCGAACCGCGCAAACATTTATCCATCCACGAGCGCGGCAAGATTCTGCTCATCCCGATTGAAGATGCGCTCTACCTGCGCGCTGAACTGAAATACATCACCGTGCGCACGGCGGAACGCGAATACCTTATCGAAGAATCGCTCACCGCATTGGAAAAAGAATTCGCCACGCGCTTCGTACGCATCCACCGCAATTGCCTGATCGCAAAAGATGCGATTGAGGGTTTTGAGAGGGGCGGAGATGAAGGCGAGAGCGGGTGGATGGTGAAGCTGAAAGGCCTAGACGAACTGCTCGCAATCAGCCGCCGTCAGCAGCATATCGTCAAAGAGTTCAGTTAGGGAATTGTGGAGCATGGGCGGAAAGCAGATTCATCACATTCCCTCTCACTGCAACGTTACTGGCGATAACGCGTGCAACAGGCTCATGTTAGAATAAGCCGCAAACGTATCCCATAAAACGGGCTTCAGGCAACAGATATTCAGGAAAACCTATGAATCAGAAAACTCAGGCGCATATCGCCCCGGCTAAACTGGTAATCGCATCGCGCGAAAGCGCGTTGGCAATGTGGCAGGCAGAACATATCCGTGATCGGCTGCGCGCACTATACCCACAAACCACAGTCAGTATATTGGGCATGACTACACAGGGAGACCAAATCCTGAATGTCACGCTGTCCAAGATTGGCGGCAAGGGTTTGTTCGTGAAAGAACTGGAAACTGCTTTGGAAAACGGCAGCGCCGACATTGCCGTGCATTCGCTGAAGGACGTACCGATGAATTTGCCGGAAGGCTTTATCCTTGCATGCATCGGAGAACGCGAAGACCCACGCGATGCGTTTGTTTCGAATCATCACGCCAATCTGGAAGCGTTGCCCGCAGGCAGCGTGGTGGGAACCTCCAGCCTGCGCCGCGAAAGCCAGTTGCGCGCGCGCTTTCCGCACCTGAAAATCGAACCGTTGCGCGGCAATGTGCAGACCCGTTTGCGCAAACTGGATGAAGGCCAATATGCCGCCATCATTCTGGCGGCTGCGGGCTTGAAGCGCCTGGGGTTGGGCGACCGTATCCGCAGCGTCATCTCCAGCGACGACAGCTTGCCCGCCGTGGGGCAGGGGGCACTGGGCATTGAATGCCTGGCGAACCGTGCTGACCTGAAGGCTGTTCTGGCGCCGTTGCACCATGCCGATACCGCTGCCTGTGTGCTGGCGGAACGCGCCCTGAGCCGTGCATTGGCGGGCAGTTGCCAAGTGCCGCTGGGCGGCTTTGCCGAAGTAATGGGCGATAAATTGCGGATGCGCGGTTTCGTCGCCAGCCCGGATGGCAAGCGCATGGTTCGCGCCGAGCAAACTGGTAGCGTGAATAATCCCGAAGCCTTGGGCGATGCAGTGGCGCAAGACCTGCTGGCGCAAGGCGCGGGTGAGATTCTCGCTGCGCTGGCTTTGTAAATTCCTGGCCACGGATTAATCCGTGGCTAACTCGCTTTCGTTAAAGGTGAATTCTCACTTCAGGATGATTCCGACCCTTCCTCTTGCCGGACTGAACATTGTGGTAACCCGTCCGCGCGAGCAGGCGGCGCAACTGGCGCAGCACATCGAACAGGCAGGGGGCAACGCTATATTGTTTCCGTTGTTGGAGATCAGCCCGCCAGCCGACCCGCAGCCCCTGCGCGAGCTCGTCGCACACCTGAACGAATTTAACCTCGCCATTTTTATCAGCCCCAACGCGGTGCGCTACGGCATGGAGGCCATCCGTGCGGCGGGCGCATCGCTTGCCCAAATAAAAGTCGCCACGGTGGGGCAAGGCAGCGCCAAGGCGTTGCGCGATTTGGGTGCGCAGGAAATCATTGCGCCGCAGGATAGATTTGACAGCGAGGCGTTGCTGGCCTTGCCCGAATTGCAAAATGTGAAAGGCTGGCGCGTGATGATTTTTCGCGGCGACGGCGGACGCGAATTATTGGGCAACACCCTCAAGGCGCGCGGTGCAACGGTGGAATATGCCGCCTGTTACCAGCGTGCCAAGCCGCAACAGGATGCCGGTGCATTGTTTGCCGCCGATCCACATGCCATTGCCGTCACCAGCAGCGAGGCGCTTGGTTATTTGTGGGACATGCTCGATGAGCCAGGCAGGGCGCGGCTTGCCAACATACCGCTGTTCGTGCCGCACGCCCGCATTGCCGAAGCGGCGCAACGCTTGGGTTGGCGAAATGTGATACCAACTGCGGGCGGGGATGACGGTTTGTTCTCAGGTTTGGTAGCATGGGCAGAAAACCAGGAGCCAACATGAACAAGCCATCACCACCTACAGAGCAAAACACTCCTGATGGAACTACTGGTAAAACTACTAGCCATTCCGCTAAGCCCCAAAATGCGGGGCAAGCGGCTGGTTACGCCGCACCTGAGGCCACAGTGGAATCCGCCGTTCCGCGCCAGAATCCGGTGGCGAGTGTTATTTTGCGCATGAGCATCATGCAGATGACGCTGGCCGTGGTGCTGATAGTGTTCCTGTGGCAATGGTTCGATGCGCACCGCCAGATCGGCAACATGCAACAGGAGCTGGCGCGCCGCCTGACCGAGATGGAAGGCAACAACAAGGCCAGCCAGATGCTGGTTGCGCAAGGGCAGGAGGCCGTGCGCGAGCTGTCCGCCAAGGTAAGCCTGCTGGAAGCGCGTTATGCCGAGGCGCAGAACCAGCGCGCCGCACTGGAGACCCTATATCAGGAATTGTCCCGCAGCCGTGACGAAACAGCGCTGGCCGAAGTGGAGCAGATGCTGCTGATTGCCGGGCAGCAGTTACAACTCTCTGCCAATGTGAAAGCCGCGCTGATTGCCATGCAGCAGGCCGACGAATATCTCAAGCGCATGGATCGCGTTTCACTAAACGGCTTGCGCAAGGCCATCAGCCGCGACATGGACAAGCTGCGCGTGTTGCCCAATGTGGATGTGCCGGGCATCAATCTGCGCCTCGATAATCTCATCGCTGCGGTGGATACCCTGCCGCTGGCACAGGATATCCGCATTCCACAGGAAACGAGTGCGGCCGCACCTGCTGTACCTGCCGGTTCGGGCTGGCAAAAATTTCTGCATGAAATATGGGAAGACGCCAAACACTTGGTGCGCATCGAGAACATGCAGAAGCAAGAGCTGCCCCTGCTCTCGCCCACGCAGACATTTTTCCTGCGCGAGAACCTGAAGTTGCGCTTGCTGTCTGCACGTCTTGCACTGCTGGCGCGCGACGAATCAAGCTTCAGGCATGACCTGCAGTCGGCGCATGAGTGGGTAACACGCTACTTCGACGCCAAATCCACCCAAGGCGCACTAGCTGCCGCCACTTTGCAGAGGCTGCGTGAGTCCAACATCAACATCGAGTTGCCCGACATCAGCGCCAGCCTGGAAACGGTGCGCAATTACCGCGTTTCACGCGAGAAACCGGCACGATGAAATTCCTGCTCTGGCTGCTGGGGCTTTTCGCGCTGGCCGTGGCGCTGACGCTGGCCGCACACAATCCCGGCTACATGCTGCTGGTGTATCCGCCCTATCGCATGGAAATGTCGCTCTCGCTGTTTGTGGTGGCGCTGCTGGTGTTATTCGTGCTCGGCCATCTGGCGCTGCGGCTGCTGTTTGCCGCGTTGAATCTGCCGGCTTATGTGCGCCAATTCCGCACCGAGCGCACCCAGGCCAAGGGGCGCTCGGCGATGATGGAAGCGCTGGGTGCGTTTTTCGAAGGGCGCTACGCGGCGGCGGAAAAAGCGGCAGTGCGCGCGATGGAACTGGGCGAAAATTCCGGCATCAATCCCATCCTCGCGGCGCGTGCCGCACACGAGCTGCGCGAATTTGACAAGCGCGATACTTATCTGGAGGCAGCCAAGGGCAAGACCATAGGCGAAGCCACCATGCGCCTGATGGCCACCACCAAATTTAATCTCGACCAGCACCTGCCGCAGTCTGCGCTGGACTCGCTGAAAGCACTGCGCGAGTCTGGAGTAAAAGGCCATGTCGGTGCGCTACATCTGGAACTAAAGGCGCAGCAGCAGGCAGGCAACTGGAATGCGGTGCTGGATGTCGTCAACCAATTGGAGAAACGCGACGCGATAGACGCCACGGTCGCCACGCAGATGCGCCAGCAGGCTTGGCTGGAAAAAGTCCGTGCGCAAGATCAGGATGCCAAAGCGCTGCAAGCCGTGTGGAAAAGTATCCCCGGCGAATTCAAGCAGCGCAGCAAAATCGCCGCCGCTGCCGCGCACGCTTTTATTCAGCTAGGCGATTGCCGCAACGCACAGCAGATACTGACCGACAGCCTGAACGCGCAGTGGGATAGCGACCTGGTTACGCTATATGGTGATTGTCTCGCGGGCGATGTGGTGGGTCAGATCGATCAGGCCGAGCGCTGGCTCAAGCAGCACACGGATGATGCCGGATTACTGCTAGCGCTGGGCAAGCTGTGTCTGCATCAAGGCTTGTGGGGCAAGGCGCAGAGCTATCTGGAAGCCAGCATCAGCGTGGCGCCCAGCCGCGCCGCCTATACCAGGCTGGGGCAATTGGCGGAGAAGTTACAGAAACCGGAGGAGGCATTCAAGTATTATCAGCAAGCAATGGAGCTGGTGAAAGCAGATTAGTAATTACGTCTTTGGTACAGGTGTAAGCGAATCGGAAAAAAACTCCTCACCCGGCAAGCCGTGCAGGGTGGTGAAATCGCGGTATGCTGCTTCCACCATCACCGGCCCACCGCAGGCATAAACCTGATACCCGGACAAATCGCTGTAATCCTTCATGACTGCCTGATGCACAAAACCGGTTTTGCCCTGCCAATGGTCTTCGGCAAGCGGTTCTGAAAGCACAGGGGTAAAGCGGATGCCGTGTGCTTCCCATTGTTTCACCAATTCCAGTAAGTAGAGGTCGGCCAGTTTGCGCGCGCCCCAGTAAAGATGGATGGGGCATTTCAGGCCGATGTGCTGTGCGTGCTCGATGATAGCCTTGACCGGCGCAATGCCGGTGCCGCTGGCGATGAATATGACGGGTGAAAACGCCGCCAGGGATCATGCGGATGTGCAACTGCAGGAATTCGTCGGTGCGGAGCATTGCCCAGCGAGAAGCTGTGCTGCCTGCCATCCTTCGTCAGGATGTTGATGTATTGACCGGCAAGAAATTGCATGCGCTCGCGGGGGGGAGCTTGAGGTAAAGCTCCATCACATCCTCCGCCACCTGCTCCATTTTTTCCACGCGGCACGGCATGGTTTTCGCCAGGATATCCCTGTTCTCCAGAATATTCAGTTCGTGGGCATATTCCACTCTAGCATATCCCAGCTGATGCTCATTTCGCGGCGCTCGATGACCAGATCGGATTTGGGTTTGGCACAGCAGAACAAGGCTACGCCCGCTTCCCTTTCCGCCGCGCTTAATGCAAAGTCCAGAGATTTGCCGTGATCCACCGCGCCTTGCAGCACGTTGCCCTTGCACATACCGCAGGCCCCTTCGCGGCAACTATACGGCAGTGTGTGGCCATGCTTGAGCGCGGCGTCGAGGATGGTTTCGCCAGCTTCGGCGTGGAAGGTGTGATTGCCTGGCTGGAGTGTGATGCTGGATACCATGTCGTCTTCTAATTGTGTATTAAAATAATAATTTTAACGCATAATCGGCCATGAAACGAATTCTCATCACGGGCTGCGGCGACATCGCCATGCGGGTTGCGCCGCTCTTGCAAGGACATTACCGGATGTTCGGGCTGGTGCGCCGCGCGGAGCGTTTTGCGGAGTTGCGCGCGACTGGCATCATCCCTGTGCCGGGTGACCTTGATGATATGTGGAGTTTGTCCCGTATCGCTGGGCTGGCCGACACGGTGCTGCACTTCGCTCCACCTGCGGTAGGGTCGCTGCGAAACAACGGGGTGTCCACCGGCGTCCCCCTTGCGGGGGCCTCGAATAACGGCACAGGCGACCCTCGTACCCGCAACCTCCTTGCCGCCCTGTCGCGTAGTACACCGCCCAAGCGCCTCATCTACATCAGCACCAGCGGCGTATATGGCGATTGCAGCGGTGCTCAGGTGAGCGAAACACACCCGCGCCATCCACAGATGGCGCGCACGCAACTCCGCGTGGATGCGGAACAACAAATACGCGACTGGGCCGAGCGCAACCATGTGAATGCCAGCACCCTGCGCGTACCCGGCATCTACGCCGCCGACCGTCTGCCGCTGGAGCGCTTGCGCCAAGGCACTCCTGTCATTGCTGCCGAGGAAGATAGTTATACCAACCTCATCCATGCCAACGATCTCGCACGCATCGTGGTAGCCGCGCTGCGCCATGGAAAACCGAACCGCGCCTATCACGCCAGTGACGACAGCAAATTGAAAATGGGCGACTACTTCGATGCAGTGGCGGACGCCTGCGGTCTGCCACGCCCGCCCCGCCTGCCGCGCGCGGAGGTCGAGCGCGCCGTGTCGCCTATGCTGTGGTCGTTCATGAACGAATCTCGGCGGCTGACGAACGAACGAATGAAACAAGAACTGAAGGTGAGGCTGCGTTATCCGACGGTGGCGGATGCGTTGGCTTTAATCAAGGGTGCCTAACTTTTTGAACTTCTGGTAACGGCATGCGGCGGCCAGGCACATTCGTTTATAGCTTACCCGGAAGGGCCCACTGGAAACAAGAATCTGCTCTAGCCAAGTGGGCAACAGGGTGAAAATGTGGAATCTGTATGACTGGACTACCGGCCATGCAAAGTGCTGGAATACAGAACACCGCATGAGATATTATTCGGGGTGGAGATACGCTACACCAAACCAACGTCGACTATTGCACTTCGAACTTGAATCCGCCGTAAAAAATCATTACCAAATTTTGATATTCCATGCCTAACCCACGCCTAAGCGCTGTTTTTGTTGCTATCTGCCTCTTGGCAATTTTCTTTAACAATGGATTTCTTCCGCTTGCGCAGGCAGTTACCATTACACCAACAATGGATTCTCCTGACATTTACGATACCACTAATCCGCTCGACCCCATTTTGGAGGAATCCCATGATGCACTCACCGGCCTTCCCCTTGATAAAAAAGGTGCTGTCGACTGGATGAACGCATTGAATAGCGGTGCCATTGTTCCGCGCGCCGGCTTAAAGGTTACGGAAAAAATGGAAATATTGGATGCGGATATCATCATGAAAAATACAAAAGGGATGCCCTATGTCAAATTTCCGCATAGCTCACACACTCGATGGCTTGCCTGTGTCAATTGTCATGACGAAATATTTACCTCCAAAGCGGGAGACAACCCGGTCAATATGGCCAAGATATTCCTGGGGCAATATTGCGGGGTTTGTCATGGCAAAGTAGCATTCGTTGCCACATCTTCTTGCGAACGCTGCCACAGCGTTCCCCGCGGCGGCACCGACTCCTGGTGGTACCCGTGGTAAATAGTGCAGCCATTATTCCGGAGAAGTTGTCGTTGCTCTTCTGCCTCCTCCCCTTCAGCAATGACGCTCATTCCATTAAACTCATCCGAACCGGCGAGCCAATCAGAGCTTGCTGCTGAACTTGCTATTGGCACGATCCGGCCATTCAACAATTCAATTTTCTACACTATTTCCCCGCCCACACCGCATTGAGCATCCGGTCTCGCTTGTCTTCCGGCACGCGCTGCATGAACGCGCAGTCCTCTCTGTGGATGGTGATGCCCCGGTCGCGCGTGACATAGCCGATGATGATATCCGGTTTTTCCGGCTTGCAGCACTTGGCCAGCTTAATCATCAGGTTGTCCACGCCTTCGATCAGCACGCCCGTTGATGAGGTGTGTCGCGCGGTGGGCTTGTGGGAAACGGGTTGGGGGATGGCTGCCGGTTTCGCGGGAACTTCCTGCTGGATGGCGAGACCGACGCGGCGTGAAGTGATCTCGCCACGCCCGAGCGCGGCGAGCAGCTCTTCCAGTTTGTGGAAGCGCAAGCGCTGCGCGACTTTTTCCTGATTGACGGTGGTCACACCTAGGCGCTGCAATTCGCGTTCGAGCAACAGCCTGCCCTGCGCGATGCTGTCGTCCAGGTTCTGCGTCTTGAACCAATGCCGCACCTTGGCGCGCGCACGCGCGCTCTTCAGGTAGCCGAACTGCGGGCTTAGCCAGTCGCGGCTCGGCGCGCCCTGTTTTGCGGTGAGAATTTCCACACGCTGGCCGTTCTGCAATTTGTATTTGAGCGGGACAATATTTCCGTCCACTTTCGCGCCGCGCGTGCGGTGGCCAAGGTCGGTGTGCAGGGTGTAGGCGAAATCCACCGGTGTCGCGCCCTTGGGCAAGTCCATGACCTTGCCTTGTGGAGTGAATACGTAAACGCGATCCTGCAGCAACTCGTTCTTGAATTGCTCCTGCAGGCTGCCGCTGTTGGCCAGTTCCGCCTTCCACGCGAGAATCTGGCGCAGCCAGGCGAGCTTGTCGTCGAACCCCGCATCGGATTTTCTGTTTTCCTTGTAGCGCCAGTGCGCGGCTATGCCGAGTTCCGAATCGTGGTGCATCTCCTGCGTGCGTATCTGCACTTCCAGCGCGAGCCGCCGCGGCCCGGTGACGGCGGTGTGCAGCGAGCAGTAGCCGTTGCCCTTGGGGTTTGCGATGTAATCATCGAACTCGCCGGCGATGGGCGGCCACAGTTCATGCACCATGGAGAGTGCTGCATAACAATCCCGTATATTGCCAACCAGTATGCGCACGGCACGCACATCGTACAGCTCACCGAATTCGACTTGCTTGCGCTTCATCTTGCTGATAATGCTGTGGATGTGTTTGGGGCGCCCGCTCACCTCGGCTTCGATGCCCGCCCCGGCCAGCAACTGCCTGAGCTGCACGATTACTTCCGCGATGTAGCGCTCACGGTCTGTGCGGCGCTCATCGAGCAGCTTGGCGATCTTCTTGTAGAGCTCCGGCTCCAGATAGCGCACCGACAGGTCTTCCAGCTCCCACTTGAGTTGCCACACGCCGAGCCGGTTCGCCAGCGGAGCGAAGATGCTTTGCGTCTCCTGCGCGATCTGTCTTTGTTGCTCTGCATTCGCGCCCGACAAGCTGCGCAAGGTTTGAGTACGCTCGGCGAGTTTGATCAGCACCACGCGGATATCTTCCACCATCGCCAGCAGCATCTTGCGCAGGCTCTCGATTTGTTGCGCAGCTTCGCCCTTGTCTTTTGCGCCGCGCACTTCGCTGAACAGACGAATTCGTTCCATCCGCGAGATGCCTTCAACCAGGGCCGTCACATTGTGGCCAAAGAGCCCGGTCAGCGCCTCGGCCCATTCCTTCAGATAGTCCGGCACGGCATGCAGCACGGTAGCCGCGATGGTTTCGTGATCCATCTGCATGCCGCTCAGAATGGATGCCGAGCCGAGCGCGTGCTGCAACAGCGGTGTGCCGGTGACTTCGGCCTGGCCGTGGTAGAGCGGCGCGGCAAATTCGCACGCCTGGCGGATCAGTGAAATTTCTGCGGGTGGGTATACGCCGGACAGCTCAGCCAGCCAGCGCTGGATATCGGCGCTGTCCTCGCCCGCGAGAGGTGGGAAATTATGCTGGACGGAAACCATGTGTCACGGCAAGTGTGGCGAGAGTGATACTTGATCCGCTGCAAATTGAAATACACTCCGTTCGGCCTGAGCCTGTCCTGAGCAAAGTCGAAGGTTCGGCACGAACGGCTTCATAACTTAGTGCGTACCGCATCAATGGGTGTTGCTGACCTCAATGAGTTGCGCCAGCTTGTTCTTCGCCGCGCCACTGGCGATGACCTCCCTGGCTTTCTTTACTCCCTCTTTCAACGAGGCAGTCAACCCTGCCACATAGATCGCCGCTCCGGCGTTGAGGCACACAATGTCGCGCGCGGCACCCGCCTGGTTGTCCAGTACGGCGAGCAGCATGGCCTTCGCTTCGTCCGCGTTGCTGACCTGAATGGCGTTCAGCGGCGCGGGCGTCAGGCCGAACTGCTCGGGCTGCACCGTGTATTCGCTGACCTTGCCGCCTTTCAGCTCGGCAATGAAGGTGGAAGTGCTGATGGAAATTTCGTCCATGCCGTCCGTGCCGTGCACCACCAGAACGTGGCGGCTGCCCAATTGCCGCAGCACCTGCGCCAGCTGGACGGTAAGGTCTTTGCGGAACACTCCGATAACCTGATTCTGCGCACCCGCCGGATTGGTGAGCGGGCCCAGCATGTTGAACAGCGTGCGTACGCCAAGTTCGCGCCGCACCGGTGCGGCGTATTTCATCGCGCTGTGATGGTTGGGCGCAAACATGAAGCCGACGCCGATGTTGTCCACGCATTGTGCGACTTGTTCCGGCGTGAGGTTCACGTTCACACCGAGCTTCTCCAGTACGTCGGCACTGCCGCAAGTGCTGGAGACCGAGCGTCCGCCGTGCTTTGCAACACGCGCCCCAGCGGCTGCCGCCACCAGCGCGCTGGCAGTCGAGATATTGAAGGTTTGTATCCCGTCGCCACCGGTGCCGCAGGTGTCTATCAGGTGTTCAGTGTTTTTCACGCCAACCTTGCTGGAGAGTTCGCGCATCACTTCCGCTGCTGCCGCAATTTCTTCCACCGTCTCGCCCTTCATGCGCAGCGCGGTCAGCACCGCTGCAATCTGCGCAGTGGTGAGCTGCCCGCTCATGATGCGCTGCATCAGCTCGCGCATTTCGGCGAACGGCAGGTCGTGGCGCTCGATCAGGTGGGTAAGGGTTTGCGAGTAGTTCATCGCGGCGACCCCTTAAGAAAATTTTTCAGCAGCGCGTGGCCGTGCTCGGTGAGGATGGACTCGGGATGGAACTGCACGCCTTCCACCGCCAGCGTCCTGTGGCGCATGCCCATGATTTCGTTGTCATCGGTCCATGCGGTGATCTCCAGGCAGTCCGGCAATGATTCACGTTCGATCACCAGCGAATGGTAGCGCGTGGCGGTAAACGGGCTGGGCAAGCCGCGAAACACGCTGGTGTTGTTGTGAAAGATGGGCGAAGTCTTGCCATGCATCAACTGCTTGGCATGTACGATGCGCCCGCCGAATGCCTGGCCGATGCTCTGGTGGCCGAGGCACACGCCGAGAATTGGAACGCGCCCGGCAAAGCGCTTGATGGCGGGCACCGAAATACCTGCTTCGTTGGGCGTGCACGGCCCCGGCGAGATCACGATATGCCCGGGTTGCAGCGCTTCGATCTGCTCCAGCGTAATCTCATCGTTGCGATGCACCGCCACTTCCTCGCCCAGCTCGGCAAAATACTGCACCAGGTTGTAGGTGAAGGAGTCGTAGTTGTCGATCATCAGCAGCATATTTAGCTTATCCTATTGATTGTTCAATGAGTACTATGCTGAATCATTGAATTATATCCGGTAATTTGTCCGGTTTTTTCGGTGCTTGAAAACTGCACCGACACCCGGCACCGGGAAACCTACATTATCCTCTGCGCGATGAAACCGCTCAAGGCTGGCGATTATCTCTGCGAATGTCGCCGTCCTTGATGGAATTGGTGGTAATGAAAGCAGTGAAGCCGCTTGGGCGCAGCAGACTATAAATGCGGCGAACGAAATAGGCCACCAAATCAGATAGACCTACCGGAGCGAATTCCCATTTGATGTACTCGCAAAACGGATGACCGTAGATGCCTGTCAAATGCTGGCCTCCTTTGTAAGGCGGATTCCCCAAAATGCAGTCAAACCCACCCCGCCCGATGATCTCCGGGAATTCCAGAAACCAGTGGAAGAAACGCTTGCGCTCGGCCATCGCCCACGCCTCGGCGGTGGCCTGACCTTGCGGGCTCATTTCGCCTTTCCAGTAGCGCCGGTAGGTCTCATCGGTGACGAACTTTTGCAGGTTGTCCGCTGCCTTGGGCAGATAGAACTGGGCGATGGGAATGGCGGCGATCTGGTTCAGGAACCATGACTCATCGCTCTGGCTGAAGGCGAGGTAGCGAGCCTTCTTGGCATCGATTTCGTCGGGGGTGTGTTCCGGCAGCGTGGCGAGATCGTGCCAGCCGCGCAGGATGTCGTCGAGCTGCTTTTGCAGGCTGGGCGAAAGCGGCAACTGGCCAGCCTCGTGATCCTTGCGCTCCTGCTTGTTGCGCTTCCTGAGTATCGTTGCGATTTCCTTGTCGTCGCCAGGCATCGTGGCGAAGGCTTCATCGGGCACGCCACGTTAGGCTTCCTCACGTCTGGCAAAACCGACGATGGCGTTGCCACATTTTATGTGGTGGTCGAGAAAGTTGAGCGGTTCGCCGGGGCTGTGGGCTTCGAGCCAGAGGGCGACCTTGCACAGTTCGACGGCGAGCGGGTTCAAGTCCACGCCGTAGATGCAGTTGCGGATCACATCGCGGATAGCGCTGCGGAAGGCCGATGGCGAAGGCTGTTCTTCGCCGGTGCGGACAATGGCGAGTTCAGTGGCGATGCGGCGGGCGGCAGCGAGCAGAATGTGGCCGGAGCCGCAGGAGATGTCGGCGACGCGCAGATCAAGCAGGGCTTTCGCGGGATCAGATTTTTTCAGCGCATCGGCAATCAGGTAGTCGAGCGAGTGCTTGATCAGCGGCTGGACGAGATCGTCCGGAGTGTAGTGGGAGCCAGTGGCTGCGCGCTGGTCGCCTTGGGCGAAGGCGAATTCGATGGTGCCTGCGGATTGGTAGTTTGTTTTTACCCCATCCCCACCCCAGCCCTCCCCTTGAAAGGGAGGGAGCAATTGTCCCTTCCCCCTCAGGGGGAAGGTTAGGATGGGGGTGGGGAGAAAGGGAGGAAGCGCGGGTGTTCGTAGGTCGGGATTTATCCCAACGGGGTTGAGTGGTGCGACGTTTTGTCGGGATGAATCCCGACCTACGGGTAAATTCAAGAACACAGGTTGGTATTCGAGCAGGCCTTCGTAGACCGAGCCGAACTCTTCGACGTTGAGGGCGGCGTAGTTGACGCGGATGGTCTGGCTGTTTTCGGGATGCTGGTAGAGACCGAGGGCGCGCAGGCAACCGAGCAGCACGTCGTTGCCCAACGTGCAACCGTCCAGCGAGCCTATGGCCGATGGGCTGAACAGGTCGCCAGCCAGCGGGGCAAGGCCGAGCTTGTCGCCGGGGCCGTGCGCTTCGAACAGGCGAAAAGTGGCGAGCATCGCCAGCCACAGATCGTGATGGCGTTTATCGGCGAGATGGCGCTTTTCGGACAGCAGGCGCAGGCGTTCGAGACTGTAGTAGCGGCGGTAAATGTCGCGCTGTTGGCTGCTGGCCGAGGACGGGAAGACCAGATCACGCTCTTCGATGACGAGCAGGAACAGCAGCCGGTAGATCAGGCGCAGCAGGTGCTGGTAGTAGGTTTCCGGTTTCAGCTTGCCATCGGCGATGGCCTGACGCAGTTCATCGTTGGCAGGATGCGCGAGAAAGCCGTTGGCAAAATCACGGATGGCTTGTTCCACGGCTTTGCTCAGCCCCTCGCGAATGCGGGCACCGGAGTCGAGGGAATCCTGATGGTAGCGCTCGATCAGGCTTTCCGCTGCGGCTTCGGCATTGGCGGGCAGACGCGAGACATGCAGCAGGCGATAGAGGATAGCGAAGTCGGCAAACAGGCCGTCGCCGAAAATGCGGTCGAGGTCGAATTCGAGATAGCTTAGCTTGATGAGCCGGGAGCTGTCGCGCAGCAGGCGCAGCACGCGACCGTTGGTGACGATGCCATACAGTTCGTCGTGGAGATTGAGGTATTCCTGCACCAGGGCGTGGGCGGACATGCGCGGCGCGCCGATGTGGGTGCGCTCCGGCTTGCGATCCAGCCCGGCAGCTTCGCGCGCGCCAATGATGTGAATGGGCGTGTTGCCGCGATTGGCGACGCGGTGGGAAATGGCGTAAGTCTTGCCGTTGAGCTCAACCCCCTTGGCCTGGAATTCGAGCTGGTAGCCGAGCAGGCCAAGCAGCGGCGTGACCCATTGTTGGCGGGTTTCGGTGGTCGCGGGGGAATCTGGCCGGAGTGTTTCCAACTTGCGCTGGAAGATGCGCCAGTAATCTTGCGCATCGGCCCATGCTCGGGCGATTTCGTCTTTTACCTTGGTGCCGGCCTCCAGGCCGAAATTGGCGGGACGCTGGCCTGCGGCATCGTCGAGACGGTCGAGAATGTCCGGCGAGAGGATGGCGCCTTCGATGCGGATGCTGGGGTAATTCATGCCGCGATCCTGTCTGACGAGAATGACTTGGCGGGCGGTTGCGCGTGTTCGTGGCGCAATTGGCGTATTTCTGGCGCATTAAAGGGGTCGTGGAAGTTCGCCAGGGCAGTACGCATCATTCGCTCTCCGATGGCGCGTTTGGCGCATTTATGGCGCGTTTATTCAACAGCCTATAGCTCGCCCCACGCCCCTTCCCTCCAAGTTCAATGAGGCCTTTCTTAACCAGCTCATTCAGATCTCGCGTAGCCGTCCGCTGGGGACAACCCACGGCTTTCTGGTAATCCGCGTTGGTAATTACATTATTTGTCTTCAGATAGACAATAGCCTGCAACTGCCGGTCATTCAGGCCATATTCCGCCAGCACTTGATTCGTCAGCCAGTCGCGCCAGATGACGGTGGTGAATTCGCCACCACGCTGAACGAAGTCCGGTTCAGGCAGTTCGTGGGCGATGCACTCACGAATCATCATAAGCGTGCCGGTGCCGTATTTTTCGATGTAACCGGCGAGGAAGAGTGCCTCGCAAAGCCTATGGTTGCGGGCAATAGAGCCATGAGGGTGGCGCAAGCTTTCTGTTGTCAGTGGCGCCGATAGCGTGCCCGGATTCCAAACTTCGACGCGATCAGCGAAGACAGAGACCTGCACGGCTCCCGCCGAGGTGTAGTCGCGATGGGCGATGGCATTCACGATGGCTTCGCGGATAACATCGGGCGGAATTTCATAGCGGACGGGAGCTTGACTGCTTTCGGCGCGGGTGCCCACACTGCGATTGAGTTTTGACATGACAAAGTCCACAGCCATGTCCACTTGCCCGAAAACCGTATCTTTGAAGATGCGGTAAAACGGCACTGGGCGCTGAATTTCCGTGCCATGAAAGTGCATGCATCGTATCTCGGCGCAGGGCAGAAAACGCTGTGGATCGCGTCCGAAAAGGAGCAGTGCGGCATTGGTGGGATGACCTTCGTGGTGCAAATGCAAGTGCGTGAGAACATCCATTAGCGGTGCGTTTTCCGCCAATGGGAATTGACGCCCAACGCGAGCCTGGCGCACGAAACTTGTCACCTTGTCACCTTGTCGGCTTGCCCAGAACGATACGGTAGCCCTTGTTGTCCTTGCTGACTTGCACACCGAGCAGGTTATTCAACGCGGAGGTGACAAAATTTTCGACTGCGAGCGGGTCGCCAATGGCTTCGTCCACATCGCGCAAATCAGCCTCGATTTCCTGCGCCTTGATGGCGTTCTGGGCAAAAATGCCGCGCGAGACTTTTTCCCGCTCGGCAGCTTCTTCCAACTTGCGCGTGACGTTAGCGCGGGCAGTCGTTGCTTCGTCAAACTGGCCGAAGTCGAATTCGATCTGGTTCTTGCCGACGCGCTTCTTCTCGATGTGGCGGTTGGGGTTGAGGAGCAGCGCCTGGGTGATGGTATCAATGATGCTCTGCGAATCTTCTGGAAATGGCACGTTGATGCCCGTGGCGCGCTTGATCTCGCGCACCTTGCGCAGAAGGACTTCGAGGACGATGCCATCAATGGGATTGTCCGCACCATAAAGCAGACAGGCTTTGACGGTGGGCGCCATTTGCCCGAAGCGATCAACACGACCTTCGCGTTGTTCCAGCCGGTTGGGGTTCCATGGAAGATCGTAATGCAATACGCCGGTGAAGTGCTCTTGCAGGTTGATGCCTTCGGAGAGGCAGTCCGTGGCCACCAGCACCCGTAGCGGCGACTTGCCCATTTCTTCAATGCGCTGCTTACGCAACTCGTCCGGCAACTCACTGGTGATGACTTGCAGATCGAGCTTGGGAAATTTTTTCTTGAGCGCGGGCGCAAGTTGTTCGCCAACATATTTTGCCGTGGCGATGTAGCGGCAGAAGACGACGGGGTTCAAGCCGCTATTCAGCCAGTCGTCGAGGATCAGTTCGGCTGAAGCCAATTTATGGTCTTGCTTGATGTTGCCTAGCTGTTCGAGTTGTTTGGCAAACTCGCGCAATTCCTGCCGCTGGCGCTGTGTCCAGGCGTTGCGTTCGACGATCTGGGTGGGCGTGTTGTCACTCTCGGCACCGGATTCGCTATCGCCGACGGGGTTTAGCTCCAGTTCGAGGGTGGCCACATCGTTGGATTCGTCGCCAGCGGGCGAGGCCAGGTTGGTGAGGCGGGTATTGAGCATCTCGATGCCCGCAGCAGGGCTGGACATGACACCCCGCAACAGGGCAAGTGCAGTCCAGTAATGTACGCGCCGGGTCTCGCCACGTTCTGGGTCAGGGGCAATCAGGCGGCGGGCGAAATCAATAATTTCCTCGAAAAATTGCTGGTAGGCGGGTGAAAGCTCGCAGGGCCACTCAAAGGCATCACGCTTTGGAAACGGCGTGTCTTCGCCCAGCCATTTCTCGACATCGCCGCGTTTG
Organism: uncultured Nitrosomonadales bacterium; assembly: GCA_903892645.1. Lineage (GTDB taxonomy): Bacteria > Pseudomonadota > Gammaproteobacteria > Burkholderiales > Gallionellaceae > CAITJF01. The sequence continues at coordinate 37,683 of CAITJF010000029.1, forward strand.
CGTTGCACAAAGTATTTTGCGAGTTCGCGCCGTTGCTGTTGAGTTGATTCCGGAATATCCAACCCCTCAAAATCTTTGCGTAACAATCCGAGCAAAGACTGAAATTCCTCGGGCTTTCCGCTGTGCGGGGTGGCTGTGAGGAGGATGAGTTGCTGCCCAGGCTTTTCTGCGATGCGGCTGATCAAGTGGTAGCGCTGCTGCTGGCTCGCCGAAGCCCCTGCCGGGCGCGCGTTGGTATGCGCCTCATCTACGATCACCAGTTCCGGGCATTGTTCGACGAACACGTCGCGCCGGGCGGACTTGATGAAGTCTATGCTGATGACCTGATACGGGTAATAGTCGTAGACGCTGGTGTCGCCCTGAATCTGGCGATCCAGCCGCGCCTGGGTATTGGAGCGGATGATGACGGCTTCTATGTCCAGCTTGGCGCGAATCTCGGCCTGCCATTGTTCGCACAAATGCGGCAGGCAGATACGCCTATGCCGCCAGAATGATTTACAATTAGCGCTGTCTTCAGAACAATTTTGAATCCATGCTGCTCTGGTTCGTCATCGCTTACTGGATCATTTCGGTGGGAATCGGCCTGTACGCCGCCCGCCACGTCCACAACACCAAAGACTTCGCCATCGCCGGGCGGCACCTGCCGTTCTACATGGTCACGGCAACCGTATTCGCGACCTGGTTCGGTTCGGAAACGGTTCTCGGTATTCCCGCCACCTTTCTCAAGGAAGGCTTGCACGGCGTGGTGGCCGACCCTTTCGGCGCCTCCATGTGTTTAGTCCTTGTTGGGCTTTTCTTTGCGGCACCGCTTTACCGCATGAACCTGCTGACTATCGGCGATTTCTATAAAAAGCGCTATGGCCGTAGCGTTGAAATACTGACCACTATTGCCATCGTCATCTCTTATCTCGGCTGGGTCGGCGCGCAGATCACCGCCCTCGGCCTTGTGTTCAACGTGGTGTCCGGCGGCGAGATCAGCAAGCTTGCCGGTATGTGGATTGGCTCCAGCACCATCCTGATCTATACCTTCTTCGGCGGCATGTGGGCGGTGGCTGTCACCGATTTCATCCAGATGATTATCATTGTCATCGGCATGCTGTATATCGGCGGCGAGGTAAGCGGCATGGTGGGCGGCGTGGGCGTGGTGGTGAACCATGCAATGGAGGCCGGCAAATTTGAATTCTGGCCAACCCTCAATCTCAAGGAGATCATTGGCTTCCTTGCTGCATGGATGACCATGATGCTCGGCTCAATACCGCAGCAGGACGTGTTCCAGCGGGTGCAGTCATCGAAAACCGAGAAGATTGCCATCTGGGGATCTGTGCTCGGCGGATGCCTGTATTTCCTGTTTGCCTTCGTGCCGATGTTCCTGGCCTATTCGGCGACGCTGATTGACCCGAAGATGGTGAGCGACCTGATCGATACCGACCCGCAGCTGATCTTGCCCAATCTGGTGATGAAACATGCGCCGCTGTTTGCCCAAGTGATGTTCTTCGGCGCATTGCTTTCCGCCATCAAGAGCTGCGCCTCGGCAACGCTGCTGGCGCCTTCAGTGACATTCAGCGAAAACATTCTCAAGCCGATACTGGGGCATAGGCTGTCCGACCGCAAGATGCTGCATACCATGCGCGGCGTGACGGTGGCATTCACCATCCTGGTCACTCTTTACGCGATGAACTCGAAGGCCAGCATTTTCAAGATGGTCGAGAACGCTTACCAGATAACATTAGTCATGGCCTTCGTGCCGCTGGTAGCGGGCGTTTATTGGAAGCGCTCCACCACGCAAGGCGCGTTGGTGGCAATTTTCTGCGGCCTTTCGGTGTGGCTTTCCATCCTGATTTTCGGGCCGGAAGACCCCTTCGTTCCGGCGCATTTTGCCGGACTCATCGCCAGCACCATCGGCATGATAATCGGTTCTCTCCTGCCCAGCGTGGTGTCCAGGCCACTACCGCAAGAACCCGAACATGCCCAGCTTCATCATCACGCCGCAAGCCATACCGAGCATGTGGCGGAGCACCCGCACCACCATCCACCGCACCATAGCGAGCATTAGGGAAACACAGCAGCAGTGTGGAGCTGGTGCGCCGCCTGTGCTCCAGCCAGCGCACACGGAGGGGAATTATTAATACCCGCCCTTCTCTTCTCTATTACCCCTGTCTTCTTTACCTTCCCTGCCACCCTTGCCAATCCCATGTTTGGCCTTAAGGTCCTCGCGCTCCTTTTGATGGCGTTCACGCATTGCCTTCATCTTGCCATGGCACTCATCCTCCACGGCGCGGCGCTCTTGCATATGCTTATCTTCCATGGCACGCATCTCTTTTTTGGCCTGTTCCATACGAGCCCCTTGGTCATTGTCCATGGCAAACGCGGGAATCGAAACAGCCGCAGCAAACAGAGTGGCAAAAATAATTTTGTGCATGATATCTCTCCTCATCAAGGTGGATAGTGAACGGCAAATTGTAGCAAAGGCTCAATCGCCCCCTTTGCGGCGTTAAAAGCTATACCTAATCGCTGAGAAAGTAAAATTACGAGCAAAATTACTTGCGTTTCTTCAGCCACTTCTGTGCCAGCGCCTCCGCTTCCTCGATTTGCCTGGGAGTCATTTGCGCTTCAGTCGCCTTCAATTTCACCAGAGCGTCTGCTTCTCCCAAGGCAGCAGACAAGTTGAACCACTTGTAAGCTATTACCAAGTCCTGCGGCACAGCTTGCCCACTGGCAAACATCGATCCAAGGCTGGCCTGCGCTTTGGCATTTCCCCGCTCGGCCGCCCTGCGATACCATGACATAGCCTCCCTGTAGTCCTGTGGCGCACCCAGACCGTAGTAGTACAAAAAGCCAAGGAAGTTTTGTGCTTCCACATTTTTCCGCTCAGCTGCCTTGCGGGTCCATGACATGGCTTTTTCGTAGTCGGGTTGGAAGCCCCGGCCTTGTACATATATTCTGCCCAGATATAACTGCGCCGCGCTATCTCCCTTGGCTGCAAGCGGCTCGAACTTGGCAAGTGCGGCTTGGTGGTCGCCTTTATTGTAAGCGGCGATCCCTTCCTGCAGACTAGCCTGCGCGCTTGCGCTGGATGCAAGAAAAAACCCCGTCAAAATTAGCCTGAATAAAACTCTCATTGCTGTGTCGTTCATGGACTGTCTCTTGTAAACAAAAAATTGGGGAAATTACGGTGGATATTGTTCGGTACCTGGCTCTGTATCAGAAATGGATGTTATTCAATATTTTGTATCTGTTCGCGCATCTGTTCGATCAGGAGTTTCATGTCCATGGAAGCACGCGACACTTCGGCATCCACCGATTTCGAACCCAGTGTATTAGCCTCGCGGTTTAGTTCCTGCATCAGAAAATCCAGCCGCTTGCCTACCGTTCCGCCCTGTTCCAGTATCCGTTTCATTTCCGCCAGATGTGTTTGCAGGCGCGACAGCTCTTCGTCCACGTCAATCTTGCTGGCGAACAGGGAAATTTCCTGATGCAGGCGCTCATTATCAGCGTTCTGCATCGCCTCACGCAGGCGCGTAGCCAGTTTTTCTTCGTAAGCCGCAATGGCAGCCGGGATGCGCGGCGCGACAGTGGTACACAAAGTTTCGATTTGTGCCACGCGTTGCAGCAGGAATATCTTCAACTTGTCGCCCTCCCGCCCGCGTGCCGCCGCAAATTCACGCAATACTTGTTGCAGCAGTTCCAGCACCGTAGTGCGCAGTGCGTCGGCAGCCAAGGTAGCGCTTTCAAGCACGCCGTTCCAACGCAACACATCGGCCACGCTCAGGCTGCGCGCTTCAGGTAAAGCAGTTTGCACCTCGTCACTCCATTGCGCCAGTTGCCGTATCAGAGCCTGATTGAGCCGTGCCGGGTTTTGTTCGGATTGTCGTGCGGCAAATACGATGCGGCATTCCACCTTGCCGCGCGTCAGTTGCGTGGTGATGGCTTCGCGTAGCGCGGGTTCCAGCGTGCGCAGCTCGTCCGGCATGCGCAATTGGAGGTCGAGGTAGCGATGATTGACTGCACGGAGTTCCAGTGCAAGCGAACCGGCATCAAGTTCCGCAGTGGCTGCGGCAAAGCCGGTCATGCTGTAGATCATTGTGCTCTCCAAATAAACGGGCTAAATGCTGCGCATTATATTACGATTGGGTTTTGTTTCTGGCCATGATGATGCCTCCGGCCCTTTAAACAGATGAAATTTGCCGTTTACCAGGCCAGCCGCATCGGCGGCCGCAAATATAATCAGGATCGTGTGGCTTATGCCTACAGCGATAAGGCGCTGCTGCTAGTGCTGGTTGATGGCATGGGCGGTCACCTGCATGGCGAAACCGCGGCACAGATTGCCATCAATATATTCATGGAAGCCTTTGCACAGGCTGCGCAACCGCGCGTCCCGGAGCCGGAGGAATTCCTGCGCGAGATCATGCGGCGTGCGCATGAAGCCATTATTCAGTATGCTCACGCTCAGCAACTTGGCGGCAATCCGGGCACCACTTGCGTGGCGGCACTGGTGCAGGATGAACAGGTGTGCTGGGCACATGCCGGCGATTCGCGTTGCTACCTGCTCCGCAGCGGCGAGAAGGCCGCCGTGACACACGATCACTCGGCAGTGCAACAATGGGCCGACTGGGGCATTATCAAGCCGGAAGAAATGAAGACGCATCCCGACCGCAATAAAATCACCAACTGCCTCGGCGGCGTGGAAGATATGTTTTATGTTGAATCTGCTCCCGCCGTCCCATTGCAACCGGACGATGTGTTGTTGCTGTGCAGTGACGGGCTATGGGGGCCATTAGCCGAGGCGGAGATAGCAACTGCATTTTCCATCGCACCGCTGGCGGCGGCGCTGGATCAATTGATGGACAAGGCATTGTTGCTGGGAGGCACCCACGCCGATAACACGACAGCGGTGGTTGCACGCTGGGGCAATGCCGAAGATGAGCGACACACGTCCGCCCCGATGTGCATGGTACTCGAAGTGGAACAACCCGTTTCCTGAGCACCTCTTCTCCCTTGGCAGTAGCAGGTTGTACAACAAATAACTGCTAGTCGGGTGATACAATTCGCGCCTTTAAATCCAGCCGAGGTTTGCGATGCATACCCTGATTTGTGGTTCCATGGCCTATGACACCATCATGGTGTTTCAGGATCAATTCAAGAAGCACATCCTGCCCGAAAAAATCCACATTCTGAACGTGGCATTTCTGGTGCCGGAGATGCGCCGCGAGTTCGGCGGTTGCGCGGGCAACATCGCTTACAACCTGAAGCTGCTCGGCACGCAGCCATTGATCATGGCGACAGTGGGCGATGATTTTGGCCCTTATGCCATGCGTCTGGAAAAGCTTGGTTTGTTACAACGACACATTCGCTATGTGCCGGATAGTTTCACCGGGCAGGCGTTCATCACCACCGATCTTGACGATAACCAGATCACCGCCTTCCATCCCGGCGCGATGAGCTTCTCCGAGCAAAATCATGTCGGCGACGCAAAGGACATCAGCCTCGGCATCGTCTCGCCGGATGGCCGCGAGGGTATGTTACAACACGCGCGTGAATTCCACGAGGCGGGCATCCCCTGGGTGTTCGATCCGGGCCAGGGTATGCCGATGTTTAGCGGCGAGGAATTGCTGAACTTTGTCGAGCAGGCCGACTATGTGACGGTGAATGACTATGAAGCGCAACTGTTGCAGGACAAAACCGGTAAAAAGATTGAGGAGCTCGCCAAATCTACGCGCGCTTTCATCATCACGCGCGGCGGCGAAGGCTCGACCATCTACGCCGATGGCAAAGAAATCATCATCCCCTGCGCCAAACCCACTGCACTGCTCGACCCCACCGGTTGCGGCGATGCCTATCGCGCCGGTCTGCTGCACGGCATCCAGCAAGGATGGGATTGGGAGAACACCGGACGCCTGGCCTCTCTGCTCGGCACACTCAAGATCGCCAGTCGCGGCGGGCAGAACCACGTACCGACTCGCGATGAACTGAATGCACTGTTTCAACATCACTTCGGTTATACCATCAGCCTGTAATGGTTGCGTCATTCCCGCCTGTACGGGAATGACGATGATTTCCGAATACAACTCATGGAAGCCAAACTCCTCACACACATCTCCTGCCACACCTGATCACCAATTCTTCGCCACCGGGTTCTTGCAGGTCACTTGAAAAAGTTGGCGGTCTTCCAGCCGAATCGCAGATAGCGGCCCACCCCACAGGCAGCCGGTATCCAGCGCAAGGATGCGTTGCTCCACTTTCATACCTAGCGCCGACCAGTGGCCGCATATCACGGTCGCATCGGCGCTGGCGCGGCCCGGCACATTGAACCACGCCCAGTAGCCTTCCGGAATGTCTTTTTCCTCACCCTTGAACTTGAATTCCATCTCGCCCTGCACGGTACAGATGCGCATACGCGTGAAGGCATTGGTGATAACGCGCAGGCGCTTGTGGCCGGTGAGGTCGTCCTGCCAATGGTTGGGGCGGTTGCCGTACATGCGCACGAAAAAATCATGGTAGTGATTGCCGCGCAATGCGGCCTCGACTTCATGCGCAAGCCGCTGTGCCTGTGCCACCGTCCAGCTTGGCAACAAGCCCGCGTGCACCAGCACCCAATCGCCCTCCACGTGCATCAGGCGCTGGTTGCGCAGCCAAATCAGCAGTTCATCGCAATCGGGAGCGGATAAAATTTCATGCAGCGTGTCGCTGCGGTGCGGCTCGGTCACACCCTCAGCCACTGCAAGCAGGTGCAGGTCATGGTTGCCCAGTACGGTGATGGCGGCGCCCCCCAGCGATTTCACCAGGCGCAACACACCCAATGAATCCGGCCCGCGATTGACCAAGTCACCCACCAGCCAGAGTTGGTCCGCAGCCGGATCAAAGCACATCCGTTCCAGCAATTGCTGAAACTCGGTGCAGCATCCTTGTATGTCGCCTACGGCGTAGGTTGCCATGTCTGAACACCTGTTAGAATAGCGCAAGAGCGTAACAGATTTTTGCTACAAGAAAATGAAACCGATTCCATTCAACAAGCCGTTCATCATTGGCCGCGAATTGTCCTACATCGCGGATGCCGTGGCGCAAGGTCATCTTTCCGGGGACGGTAGCTACACCAAATTATGCCATCGCTGGTTTGAGGAAAAACTGGGCGTTCGCCGCGCGTTGCTTAGCCACTCCTGCACCGCTGCGCTGGAAATGGCCGCCATCCTGTGCGACATCCAACCTGGTGACGAGGTCATCCTGCCTTCCTATACCTTCGTGTCTACCGCTAATGCCTTTGCGCTACGCGGCGGAGTGCCAGTGTTTGTGGATATCCGCCCGGACACGCTGAACATCGACGAGGGGCTGATCGAGGCGGCAATCACCTCCAAGACTCGTGCCATTGCTCCAGTACATTACGCGGGAGTACCGTGCGAGATGGATGTCATTATGGACATCGCGCAGCGGCACCGTTTGCTGGTGGTGGAGGATGCCGCACAGGCGCTGCTTTCCACCTATAAGGGACGCGCACTGGGCAGCATCGGACATTTCGGCTGCCTGAGTTTTCACGAGACCAAGAATATCATCAGCGGTGAAGGTGGCGCGCTGCTGATAAATGACGAACGCTTCGTCAAACGTGCGGAAATCATCCGCGAAAAAGGCACCAACCGCAGCCAGTTTTTTCGTGGCGAAGTGGATAAATATACCTGGGTGGACATCGGCTCTTCCTACCTACCGAGCGAACTAGTCAGCGCTTTTCTCTATGCACAACTGGAGCATGCCGACAAGATCACCGCAAAACGCTGCCATATCTGCACCGCCTACGCCTCGCAACTGGCACCGTTACAACTGTCTGGCAAGCTGCATCTACCCACATTCGACAGCGATAGCAACGGGCACATGTTCTATATCATCCTCGACAGCTTGGCCACGCGCACACGGCTGATCGCGCACCTCAAGGCGCAGGACATCCTTCCGGTATTCCATTATGTGCCGCTGCATTCCTCTCCCGCCGGACGCAAATATGGCCGTATCGGCAGCACAATGGCAGTGACAGACGACCTGAGCGAACGCCTGTTGCGCCTGCCGCTCCACTACGAAATGAGCAATGAAGATATCGTGCGGATAAGTACGGCAATTCACGATTTCTTTATCCACAGCTAAATGCCGTTCAACCACTGCGCTTTCATCTTTCTGTACTTGCCGATTGTGCTGTATAGCGCCGACGCAACGCTGAGTAAAATTCACAAGAATACAGCTTGGCGGTAAAGAACATTGCCTATCGCGCCACGGCGAGGTCTGACACAACCATGTTACCCCTGACTGCCAACGATGATGCCAAGGATAATAAGCAATATGCCGGCGATTTTCAGCGGGGTGATCGGTTCGTGGAAAAATAAACCGCTCGCCATCAGCACCAGCACGAAAGCCAGGCTCATAAACGGATAAGCATGGCTGAGTTGCAGCTTGGTCATCGCTGCCATCCAGAATACCGATGCAAGGAGAGCTGCCGCAAAGGCACTGATTATCCAGGGATTGAGCAGCAGGCCAAACAGGAAGACAATTTTGTCCGGCAATGCTTCAGGCAACGCCCCAGCCTTGAGCACCTGCCACTTGATGGCAA
>CAITJF010000030.1 GCA_903892645.1 uncultured Nitrosomonadales bacterium
CTTTAATTCCGTTAGCTGCATACACCTTGGCGGCTAATTCTGCCAGCATCCGGCTAGATAGGCCGAGAACTGGATTTGGAAGGGTAGGGCAATATTTTTGGCGCCTGTCCATAAACGAACGCACATCATACGCAATCGCCACAGACAGTTGATTATCCTGAAATTGTTGACGGAGGTAGTTGCTGTGGCCTTGAACGGAGGCCCCAAGTGTCCAGCTGTTCATTCGATTGGGGCCAATACCGACTGAACCTCTTCGGCCACCAGTACCGAACGGCAAAATCTGAAAAAATCTATCAACCAACCCGGGAAAATCACCCGACTGAATCAACCATTGCATTTGCGGGCGGTATTCCTGAAATTCTGGCTGGACTAGCCACCGCGCTAAATGCCGGAGAGATTCTTTTTTTGTCAATTCTGGAGCATGGCACGGAAACCGGCGGCCTGAGCGGCGCGCCGGTGCGCGAGAAATCCACCACCGTGATTCGCGCCCTGCATCAACACTTGCAAGGTGCGTTGCCCATCATCGGTGTGGGCGGCATCCTAAGCGGCGCGGATGCCACCGAAAAAATCAACGCCGGAGCAGCGTTGGTGCAGATATACAGCGGCCTGATTTATCGCGGCCCGGCCCTGATTGGTGAATGCTGCTCAGCCATAACAAGCTGACTGACAAGCAATACCCGCAACATCATGCAGGGAGCGCAAGACCCAAGATTGCATGCAACATAACACAGGAGTAGAGTGCCGCCCCATTCTTCCATATAGAAGAGGAGGCGTAATGAACAGTGCTCAAAAGAAAAAGAACTTACCCGCACTCATGCTGGGCGCGATTGGCGTGGTTTACGGCGATATTGGCACCAGTCCGCTGTATGCCCTCAAGGAAACTTTCGCCGGACACCACCCGCTGCCCGTCATAGAGGCCAATATCCTCGGTGTGCTGTCCGTGATGTTCTGGACCATCATGCTGCTGGTGTCGCTCAAATATGTCGTCATCATCATGCGCGCGGACAACCATGGCGAAGGAGGATCGCTGGCTTTGCTGGCACTGGTGAACGAACTGACTGCGCAACGCCCCAAAATAAAGTGGTTTATCACCACACTCGGTGTGTTTGCCGCCGCACTGTTTTATGGCGACAGCATGATCACTCCGGCGATCTCGGTACTGTCGGCAGTCGAGGGACTGGATGTGGTTTCACATCAGTTCAACAGCTACATACTACCCATCACCATCATCGTCTTGACCGGATTATTCTTTATCCAGAAACACGGTACCGGTGCCGTAGGTGCAGCTTTCGGCCCGATCATGATTTTCTGGTTTTGTTGCCTGGCGGTATTGGGCGCCCTCTCTATCGCACAAAGCCCCCAGGTCTTGTGGGCACTGAATCCTGTTTATGCTTTTCGCTTCTTAACTGCTGACCCGCGAATAGCATTCCTGGCGCTTGGCGCCATCGTTCTCGCCGTGACTGGCGGCGAAGCGCTATATACCGACATGGGGCATTTCGGTAAATTCCCGATCCGCTTCGGTTGGTTCTCTTTTGTGCTGCCTGCACTGGTATTGAATTACTTTGGCCAAGGAGCGCTGCTGCTACAACATCCTCAAGCCATCGAAAACCCGTTTTATCTGCTTGCCCCCGCTTGGGCACTGATACCGATGGTGCTGCTGGCCACCGCTGCAACGGTCATTGCCTCACAGGCTGTCATATCCGGCGCATTCTCGGTAGCTAATCAATCCGTGCAAATGGGCTTTCTGCCGCGCATGGAAATTCGCCAGACCTCCGACAAAGCACAAGGGCAGATTTATGTGCCCTTCACCAATTGGACGCTGTATCTGGCGGTGATCTTTCTCGTTTTTACCTTCCAAAGTTCCAGCAACCTGGCAGCGGCTTATGGCATCGCCGTCACTGGCACCATGATGATAGACACCATGCTGATTGCCTTTATGATCGTGTTGGCATGGCGCTGGCCAGCACCGCTCGCGATTCTGTTAATCGCCATATTTCTGGCAGTAGACTTGACTTATTTTTCAGCTAACGCGATCAAAATTCCGCAAGGCGGCTGGTTTCCTCTTGGCATTGCCGCCTTGTCCTTCGCTGTGCTGACGACATGGAAACGGGGGAGGAACTTGCTGTTCGCCGAAATTGCGCGGCAGTCAGTCCCCATGCAGGCAATTATTGACGGTGTAGATGACATGCCGAGAGTAGACGGCACAGCGATATTTTTGATCCCCACCAGCGAGGGTGCACCATCGGCCATGCTGCATAACATCAAGCACAATCACGTGCTGCACGAACGCAACATACTGCTGACCGTAGTGGTCGAGGACAAGCCTTATGTCACAAAGGGCAACCGGCTCCTGATCAAGGATATGGGCAAGAATTTTTATTGGGTGAGGGTTTTTTACGGCTTTATGGACACACCTGATATTCCGGCTGCCCTGGAGCAGTGCGCTATACATGGATTGCCCTTTGACATGATGTCCACCTCGTTTTTCATTTCCCGCGCGCTGATCGTTCCAAGCCCGAATCCCGGCATGATGAAATGGCGCGAACAATTGTTTATGGCGTTATCCAGAAATGCCATGAACGTGGCGGACTTCTTCAAGATTCCGGCTAACCGCGTTATCGAGATGGGAACGCGGATTGAAATCTAGCGCGGCTGAAGACGCTCTGCTGGTAGACAGGATAGACGCTATCCTGCCGCAAACGCAGTGTGGAAAGTGCGGCTATTCCGGTTGCAGGCCTTATGCTGTGGCCATCGCCAACAAGGAGGCGGATATCAACAAATGCCCGCCCGGCGGCGAAGAAGGCATCCGCGAGTTGGCGAATTTGCTCGGCATCGAATTCAAACCGTTTGGCGCAGACGTCGTCCTCAAGCCTCCATCAGTCGCCTTCATCGACGAGAATCTCTGCATCGGCTGCACGTTGTGCATCCAAGCCTGCCCGGTGGATGCGATTTCAGGCGCATCCAAGCTGATGCACACCATCATTGCCTCGCTGTGCACCGGCTGCGAACTGTGCGTCGCACCTTGCCCGGTGGATTGCATCAGCATGCTGCCGTTGCCGCAGGCCGCCCAGAGCGGGCAATCGGCGCGTGATAAAAAACATGCCGCCGCAAAAACCGCGCGGGAACGCTACCAGCTCCGCCTTGAACGCATCGAACGCGACAAACACGAGAAGGCCGAGAGGCTGGCGCAAAAAGAGAGGGCTGCCGCGAAATCAGTTGCTGCACCGGAGGCTGATGCGCAGGCCCTCATCCAGGCTGCACTGGAGCGCGCCAAGGCTCAGGCCGCTGCCACCAAGCCGCAGAACACCGAACAACTGACTCCGGCGCAGCAAGCGCAGATTGCCGAGATCGAAGCGCGCCGTGCTAAGGCTCACGAACGGGCACGTCCGGACGTTACGCCGCCCAAGGAATAAGTAGGTTAAGTAGGTGTGGAATACGCATGGCAATTGATCTGCGAGAATCTCTGCTAGCACAGGGTGCAATAAACGTAGTGTATTGCATCGGATGTTTTCACTCGTAAACTACAAATAATTTTATTTTCATTAACGCTTAGATAGGAAAAATAATGGGCATAAGAGACAGCAATGGCACCATACTCAGCGCAGGCGACTCGGTGACGATCATAAAGGATTTGAAGGTGAAAGGCTCATCCGTTACCTTGAAGAGAGGGACGGTGATCAAGAACATCCGCCTCGGCGAGGGTGATGAAGCAGTCGAGGGCAATTCCGACAAAGTAAAAGGCCTGCGGCTAATCCCCGCCTTCTTGAAGAAGGTTTAATTTAATTGAGGGGCTGGTAGGTGCGAATTTATTCGCACCTACAAATAATCTTGCAGACAAATATTTCATGAACTCCGCCAAACGCCGCGAGATCTTCACGCGCTTCCGCGCCGCCAAGCCGCATCCGAAAACCGAGCTGGAATACCGCACGCCGTTTGAATTATTGGTAGCGGTCGTCCTCTCTGCGCAGGCCACCGATGTCAGCGTGAATGCCGCCACAAAAATATTGTTCCCGGTTGCCAATACACCGCAGGCCATGCTCGATCTGGGCGAGGAAAAACTGCGCGAACATGTGCAGCGCATCGGTTTGTATCAGACCAAATCCAGACACATCATGCAGGCCAGCCGGTTGCTGCTGGAAAAACATGGCGGTGCAGTGCCGCAGACGCGCGAGGAACTCGAAGCCCTGCCGGGCGTGGGGCGCAAGACTGCCAACGTGATTCTCAACACCGCCTTCGGCCAGCCCACCATCGCGGTGGACACGCATGTCTTCCGCGTCGCCAACCGCACCGGCATCGCCCCCGGCAAGGATGTGCTTGAAGTGGAACACAAGCTGCTCAAGTTTGTGCCGGACGAATTCAAGCACGATGCGCACCACTGGCTGATCCTGCACGGGCGCTATGTGTGCCAGGCGCGCAAACCGAAGTGCCCGCAGTGTTTGATAAGCGACTTGTGCGAATACCAGGAAAAGGCTCTCTGATGTTTAACCCCAGCCGGGACGAAGCCCGCCAATTTCTGTTCGAAACCTGGCGTAAGCGCCGCGAAAGCGCGCTGCTCACGCCATTGGAAGACCTCGCCGCACAGCTCATCGAAAAGCATCCGGAATACCACGGCATGCTGGGCGACCCGGAACGCTATCAGGACAAGGACTACGCGCCGGAACACGGCGCGACCAATCCCTTCCTGCACCTGATGATGCATATCAGCATCGAAGAGCAGCTTTCCATCGGCCAGCCGCACGGCATCCGCGCCCACTTCGAGCGGCTCACCGCGCACTATGGTTCCGAACACGATGCACAGCACCGCATGATGGAATGTCTGGGCGAAATGATCTGGCAGGCGCAGCGCAATGGAACCGCGCCGGATGCGGCGATATACATGGGCTGCCTGGAGCGGCAATAAGCCGCACAGTGGCTGATGGTTCGACAAGGCCTTTAGTCCTGAGCAAAGTCGAAGGGTCACCACGAACGGTTAAGTGAACAATTGGGATTAACACGGCCAGAATGTTGCGCTCTATCCCCCTCCTCTTGGCAGTGGGAGGGGGCATTGGGTCTAACGGGTTATCTGGGGTTTAATCAGAACAGCTCAATATCGTCGGAGCGATCCTTCAGCTTGTCCATGAATTTATCGAGCGCCTCCTGTACCGACATGCCGCCAAGTACGGCCTCGAACATTTCCGTCTCCTCGCGCATCGAATACTTCGAACGGATTTTTTCCTGCAACGCAACCCATTCGTAAGGGCTGTAAATGCGTGAATCGTCGCTGACCAAATTAGAAAGCGAAGCCAGGCTGTGGTTCACATGCCCGAGACGCTGTACCAGCTTGTCGTAAAACTGGAAGGCGATAATCGCCTTATGCACCATACTGGAGACGTTTTCAGTGGCACCGAGCAAAGTGGCTTTGGTGTCGCTCATTTCTCCTTTGTCAGGGAGTGCCGCGACCGTGTCGTTGATCATACGCATGTAGCCCGCCATCGTGGTAAACACGTCGGTCAACACCTCGACCGAACTGTTGCTGTCCTTCATCGCGGCTTCAATCTGTCCGGCGGCCAGCTCGATCATCAGCACCGTTTCCCGCACCTGGCTCCAATCGATATCCGGTGTGCGCGCATGGGTGCCCTGTGGATTATCTATTGCCTTCGTCATCATGTATTCCTCGTAAAAAACTGTTAGCAGCGCAATGGTAGCGCGTTCGAATTGGATTGGCTACGCTCACCCCGACCATTGGCGGTTTTACCCGCCGCTTTCCTGCATCGCAGGCCGGTAAAATTGCACGCTGTCGCGCCCGCCCTCTTTCGCCTGATACATCGCCATGTCGGCCCACTTGAGAACATCTTCCGCACTGGCTTCGTGGTTGATGAACAGCACCACGCCGATACTCGACGTGCAATGATGCTCTATAGTAGTTTCCACCTTTCCCTCTTGCTGTATTTTCAGCACATAAGGCTCGGACAGGATGGCGCGGATTTTTTCGGCAACGATGCTGGCCTGTGTGATGGATTCGGTCTTATCCACATCCAGCTCGCTGAGCATCACCACGAACTCATCACCGCCAAAACGCGCAACGGTATCCGTCTCACGTACACAACCAACTATGCGATAAGCCGCTTTTATCAACAGCAAATCGCCCGCATCATGCCCGTACGTGTCATTGAGCGGTTTGAAGTTATCCATATCCAGAAACATTAGCGCAGCATAACGGCCACTGCGTTTGCTGGCGGCCATCGCTTGTTCCAGCCGGTCATTCAGCAGGCGGCGATTGGGCAGTTGCGTCAATGTGTCATGGAAAGCCAGATCGTAAATTAGCTCCTCGGCTTGCTTGCGCTTGGTGATATCGGTTTGAATTGAAATGTATTGGTAGGGTTTCCCATCGTTGCCAAAATATGGAACGGTAGTAGTCATCACCCAATACAGGTGACCGTCCTTGGCCCGATTACAAATCTCGCCGTTCCACACCTTGCCTGCCGTGATGGTTTGATACATATCGCTAAAAAACTCCGTTGAATGTGTACCCGAATTCAATAAGCGAAAATTTTGGCCAAGCAATTCTTCTTGTGAATCGCGAGTTCAAGTTTGAAGTGCAACGCCTGACTTGAAGAATACCTGACTGGGTGTTTTGTATTCAAGCCTTTTTCTGGGTCGGTTGTTCAATCGTTCCATTGCCGTATCAATCTCCTTCTGTGTAATGGTGGTGAAGTCC
>CAITJF010000031.1 GCA_903892645.1 uncultured Nitrosomonadales bacterium
GAGCTTCTTGGAGACGATGCTGCCAACTACGACAAGATGAACGACACGCTCGACGTCTGGTTCGATTCCGGTGCCACGCACTGGTCGGTGCTGCGCGGCTCGCACGAGGCCGATTGCGCCTACCCGGCCGACCTGTATCTGGAAGGTTCCGACCAGCATCGCGGGTGGTTCCAGTCTTCATTACTGACCGGCTGTGCCATCAATGGCCGCGCGCCTTTCAAGGCCTTGCTCACGCACGGCTTCGTGGTGGATGGGCACGGCCACAAGATGTCGAAATCCAAGGGCAATGTGATTGCGCCGCAGAAAATTCTCGACACGCTCGGCGCCGACATCTTGCGCCTGTGGGCGGCCTCGACCGATTACTCCGGCGAACTGACCATCTCCGACGAAATCCTCAAGCGCGTGGTAGAAAGCTACCGGCGCATCCGCAACACGTTGCGTTTCCTGTTGGCCAATATTTCTGATTTCGACCCGCAGCAACACACCCTGCCGGTGGAGCAGTGGCTGGAAATCGACCGTTATGCGCTGGTGCTGGTTAAACGTTTGCAGGATGAAATCGTCGCAGATTACGCGCGCTATGAATTTCATCTGATCGCGCAAAAATTGCAGGCTTTCTGTTCCGAGGATTTGGGCGGTTTCTACCTGGATATCCTGAAAGACCGCCTGTATACCGCCGGGGAGAATTCCGCCGCACGTCGCTCTGCGCAGAATGTGCTGTACCACATCACCCATAGTCTGGTGCATCTGATGGCGCCGATACTGAGTTTCACCGGCGAGGAGGCGTGGGCAACGTTGAGCGGCAAGCAGGAAGAAAGCGTGTTTGAACAGCTGTGGTATGCACTTCCTGATTCCGGGCTGAGCGGCGCAGTGATCAATGGCTGGGGGGACGTACGCAATGTTCGCGAATTGGTGAACAAAAAACTGGAAGAGAAGCGTGCGGCTGGAGAAATCGGTTCGGCGCTGGCTGCTGAAGTGGATGTGCATGCATTTGGCGATTCATACGAATCGCTCAAGCGCTTGGGCGATGACCTGAAGTTCGTGTTTATTACCTCGCGAGCAACTTTGCACCATCGCGATGGTGCGGGGCTTGGCATCGAGATTACACCCAGCACCTACACCAAGTGCGAGCGCTGCTGGCATTACCGCGCCGATGTGGGCAGCGATGCCAACCATCCGGCGCTGTGCGGCCGTTGTGTGAGCAACCTGTTCGGCAGCGGTGAGCAGCGTCAATATGCTTAGTCGTTGGCTCGGTTTGAGCGCGTTGGTCATCGTGCTCGACCAGTTGAGTAAAATATGGATCACCAATCACTTTGCCTATGGTGAAAGCCTTACCGTCCTTGGCGTATTTAATCTGGTGCTGGCGCACAACACCGGCGCGGCATTCAGCATGCTCAACGATGCGGGAGGCTGGCAGCGCTGGATGTTCAGCGCCATTGCCGTTGTCGCCTCGGTATGGATCGTGTGGCTGTTGCGCAAACATCATCAGCAAAAGTTGTTTTGCCTCGCACTTGCATTGATATTGGGCGGCGCGCTCGGCAACCTGATGGACCGCATCGCTTACGGTTATGTGGTGGACTTCCTCGATTTTCACTGGGGTAATCAACATTTTCCTGCATTCAATGTTGCGGATTCCGCCATTACCTGTGGCGCAGTGCTGATGTTATGGGACAGCCTCACGCATAAACCGGGGAAGGGTTGATGGATTTGCTGCTTGCCAACCCGCGTGGTTTCTGTGCCGGCGTTGATCGCGCCATCGAGATCGTCGAACGCGCACTGGAGTTGCACGGAGCGCCGATCTACGTGCGCCACGAAGTAGTGCATAACAAGTTTGTGGTGAATAGCTTGAGGCAGAAAGGTGCGGTATTCATTGAGGATCTGGCAGACGTACCGCCCGGCAGTTTTCTCATTTTCAGCGCGCACGGCGTATCGCAGGCGGTACGACAAGAAGCCGAGGCACGCGGGTTGACGGTATTCGATGCGACTTGCCCGCTGGTGACCAAAGTGCATATTGAAGTTGCGCGTATACGTGCGCAGGGCAAGGAAATTATCATGATCGGCCATGCCGGACACCCGGAAGTGGAAGGCACCATGGGGCAGAGTAATGGCGGGATGTACCTGGTGGAATCGCCTACTGACGTGCAGCACCTTGCGGTAAAGGATGAGAACAACCTTGCTTTCGTCACCCAGACCACGCTTTCCATGGACGACGCCAGCACTATTATCGCCGCGCTGAAAGCACGCTTTCCCGCTATCACCGGTCCCAGGAAAGACGATATTTGTTATGCCACGCAAAACCGCCAGGATGCGGTAAAGCTGATGGCCAAACAATGCGATATGGTGATCGTGGTGGGTTCGACCAACAGCTCCAATTCCAACCGCCTGCGCGAAGTGGCGCGCAACATGAATGTACCAGCCTATCTGGTGGATAATGCAAGCGAGCTGCAAGCGGAATGGTTGTCCGGAAAATTGCATGTGGGCATCACCGCAGGAGCTTCTGCGCCGGAAGTGCTGGTACAGGAGGTCATTGTGCGACTGAAGCAATTGGGTGCCGTGAGTGTGCGCGAGTTGCATGGCATTAGTGAAAACGTGATGTTTCCGCTGCCCAAGGCGCTTAATCCCGACGCTAACACACATGAATGAAATGTGAGGCATCTAAACTGTTTGGTGTTGCGCCTTGCCAATCGGAGCAGACCCGTTCCACCCGACAAAAATTGCCCCTCCTCTGCGAAGCGCTTATAATTCACGTCGGTTCGCTGATGTAGCTCAGTCGGTAGAGCAACTGATTCGTAATCAGTAGGTCGTGCGTTCGATTCGCGCCATCAGCACCAAAAATCAAAGAGTTAGCGAATTCTGCGGGCTCTTTTTCTTTTCTACTGTGCCATATTTGTGCCATTGAGCATGTCATCTACGACTTTGGCGTGCTGGGCGAACTGTTCCGGTGCCAA
>CAITJF010000032.1 GCA_903892645.1 uncultured Nitrosomonadales bacterium
ATACAGCTTATGTAACTTTTAGCACAGACTGCGGTACGATCTTCTCCTATCCTGCCCGCTCCTGTAACCAGACAAGAAGCTAAAAATGAAATCCAATAAAATTGCCTTAATCGCCCTGCTACTCTGGATTGCTACTATTGCCGTATTCGCATGGTTCTTCATTCGCGGGAACACCACCGCAGGAACCGATGGCAGAACAGCGGTAGTGCTGCAGCCTGCTGAGCGTGATCTGGTCTTGACCGAAATGCGCGGCCTGTTATCTTCAACGCAGGGAATTCTGGAAGGGGCAAATCAAGGGGATGTGAAGCGCATCATCCAGGCTTCCCGCGCGGCGGGCATGGCAGCCGCTGCGGATGTCAATCCGGCGCTGATGGCAAAACTGCCGCTGGAATTCAAATCGCTGGGCATGAGCGTTCACCACGATATGGATGCAATTACCAAAGCAGCAGAAGGTGGAACGCCCATACCGGAAATTTTGAAGATGGTCTCCAATACATTAACGAAGTGCGTTGCCTGCCACTCAGCGTGGCAGATGAAGGCAGGAAATTAGAATTATTTAAAGGAGGTGGGTAATGCCGGAAACTCCCCAAGCGCCGGACATTGACGACGAAGGCTATTTAATTAACCCTCTGGACTGGAGCGAAGACCTGGCCAGGGAATTTGCCCGTCAGGAAAACATTGATCTCACGGAAGACCACTGGGATGCGATACGCTTTATGCGCGAGTATTACGCGGAACATCAAATTGCACCCGATGTCCGCCATGTGATCAAGCACCTCGCGGAACGGCTGGGACCAGAATCACGCAACAAGATATTCGAGCTATTTCCCTACGGATACGTAAAGCAGGCATGCAAGATCGCCGGCATGAAGCGCCCCCGTGCCTGGAGTACTGGCTGACCCATTTGCTTGGGCAGAATTTACTGCTTTATAAGCCAAGTCGGCTTTTGCCTGAACCGAAATTTTTGAGGTTGGCTCATGTTTGTGTCCAAGGCAGGTCTTCAAAGCGCCAGCCGTTGTGGGAGTTGCGATGATGCTGCTCATCCAGGTCGCCTTCAAAACCGTTTAACACGTTATACACATCCTGTAGCCCCGCTTTTTCCAATGCCAGCCCGGCATCCACCGAGCGGCGGCCGGAGCGGCAGATCAGGACAACGGGGCGATTCAGGCTGGCTGCTTTTTTTACATGTGCAACGAAATGGGGGTTGATTTCCCACTCTGGCCCATCGACCCAAGGGATCAGAATAGCGCCTTTTGGATGTCCGACAAACATGTGCTCCATCTCACTGCGCACGTCAACCAATATCGCCTCGGGATTGGCCTGCAGGAATTCATAAGTTTGTTTGGGTGTCATGTGCTGCATGGTGGTGCTCCTAAAAACAAAATTTTATTTGATTCCGTACTCGGCATGATGGGCTGGATGGATACACTGACTATTTTTGCCGCGAGGCGATTTGCTTCAGCTTTTCCGGCTGGATGACGTGCCCGTCCAAACCGGCTTGTTTCAGGCTGCCGCCGTAGGCTACCGTCATCAGTTGCGAGTAGTACACGACCGGCATGGCGAATTTCGTCCCCTGCTTTTTATTGATTTCGGACTGGTAAATCTCTACATTGGCCTGGCACAACTGGCAGGGCGTGACAATCATTTCCGCGCCGTGGTCATAGGCGGATTCGACGATGTCGCGAATCTGCTTCTGTGATTTGTCCGGCTCGGAAAAGGCCAGCGCGCCGCCGCAGCAGGTCACCTTCTGGTCATAACCGCTGGCCGGTTCCGCTCCCACGGTTTCGATCATCTTGTCGAGATACATGGGGTTCTCGAAAGACTCTCCGGCGATGCCGAACGGACGATTGGTCTGGCAGCCGACATAGCCCGCGATTTTTAATCCCTCCAACGGTTTGACGACGTGTTGTTTCATGCCCGCAAAGCCCACGTCCTCAACCAGCACTTCGACGATGTGGCGCGCCCTGACCGTGCCTTTGAAATTAAGCCCCGCTTCCTTGAGTGCCTCGTTGGCCTCGGCCATCAGATCGCCGAATTCGTGCAGCTTTTCTGCCGTCTCGCGGGTGGACAGCCAGCAGGCCGGACAGCCGGAAACCAGATCCTGCCCCGGCAGATTCTGCTCGGCCAATGCCAGATTGCGGGCATTGATCACCAGGCGCGGCAACAGGCCGCCCTCCCCGTAACCGATGGATGCACCGCAGCAATTCCAGTCGGGAATCTCGTTGAGCTGGATGCCCAGTTTCTCGCACATCACTTCGATGGAGGTGGCAAAATTCGATGCCGAAGCGCCCTTCTGCGAGGAGCATCCGGGGTAGAACGCATAATTTTTCTTGGTCATGCTGGTGTCTCCCTCTCGCCCCATTAGGAAGCGTAACCCTGCTTGCGCTCTTCAATTTCACGCGCCTTGGCAATCATCTTGTGGATGCCGTCCTTGTCCTTGCACTTGTGTCCGCCCAGTATCTCCATCGGATTAAGACGCCTGGCCTTCATCAATCCCATGCCGATCCCCTGCATGGCCAGCAGATTCTTGATGCCCTGCACGAAGCCGTCCTTGAAATACATCGCCAGAGAAAACTTGAGTTCGTTGACCCGACCAGTCTTGGCCAGATTATTCCAGAACAGCCTGGCAATCTCACGCGTGGGCTGGCCTTTCGGCGCCATGCCCAGCCGGTGGGCGTAATGCGCCAGACCGTGCATGATATGGGTAATCGGCAGTTTTCTCGGGCAGCGCACGATGCAGTTGTAGCAGGAAGTGCACATCCACATGGAATCGGAAGCCAGCACCTCCTCGCGCTTGCCGGCGCGGATCATCATGAAAATTTTCTGCGGCGAATGTTCCCAATGCGGACCGAACGGGCAGGAACCGGCACACACGCCGCACTGCATGCACATCTTGACCCATTCACCATCCTCGACGCGATCCTCGACTTCCTTCAGGAAGTTGTTACGGTAGCGCGCGACAGCTTGCTGATTTTGTTCGCTCATGGCTTCTGCTCCTTAACCAAAGCCTTTCATCGGCGACGGCCCCATATTCACTAATTGTTCAACATATTCGTTGATGAACTTTGCCACGCGGGCGTTATCGGTGATCGCCACTTCATAACTGGACACACGCTCTGGCTCCAGTCCCATCTGGGTCAGCGTGTCGCCGATTTTGCTCATGCGATAGCTGGCAAGCTCCGATCCCTTGACGAAGTGGCACTGGTAGTCATCACCTTTCTTGCAACCCATCATCATCACACCGTCATAGCCGGAGTTGAGTGCGTCGGTGATCCAGATGGTGTTCACCGAGCCTAGGCAGCGTACCGGAATGATGCGCACGAAGGCCGAATAGACGGTGCGCGACAGGCCCGCCATGTCGAGTGCCGGGTAAGCATCGTTTTCACAGGCCAGGATCAGGACGCGCGGCTTCTCCGAAAATTCATCCGGGATTTCCACCGCCTTGAGCTGGCTGCCCACGGTGTCCACCGAATAATTTTCGAACGAGATCACCCGCACCGGACAGGCACCCATGCAGGTGCCGCAACGGCGGCAGCGTTGTTCGTTGAACACCGGGAAGCGCCGTTCGTCCTCGTCTATAGCACCGAACGGGCATTCCACCGTGCAGCGTTTGCATTGGGTGCAACCTTCCAGCCGCACCATCGGAAAAGACAGGTCGCCGGTGCGCGGATGGGCGGCACGCCCGAGGCTGGCGTTCTCGACAGCCTGAATGGCCTTGAGCGCGGCACCGGTGGCATCCTCGGTAGCCTGCAGCATATCCATCGGACGGCGCACCGGCCCGGCAGCATAGATGCCGGTGCGGCGCGTCTCGTAGGGGAAGCAGATAAAATGCGAATCGGCAAACCCGTATTTGAACTGGGGCATATCCGGCCCCTGCCGGTAGGCCAGATTCAGGATGGATGTTTTTTGCATTTCGGACTTGTTCTGCTTGGCCGCCTCCGAGCCGCCATCGGCTTCGCTGACGACCTTGTCCCAGGCATCGAGGTTCACCCCGGCGCTCGGTACCTGGCCGGTAGCCAGCACGACCAGATCGGCATCGAGCGAGGTGGCTTCATCCAGAATCAGATCCTTGAAGTTTACCTTGCAGCTATCGCCAACAGCTTCAACCGCGCTGGCCTTGCCCTTGGTGAAGATGACACCCTTGCTCTGGGCGCTGCGGTAGAAATCCTCGCCCATGCCCGGCACGCGTAGATCCGTGTACATCACCACCGTGTCTGTATCCGGATTGGCGTCCTTGAAATACATCGCCTGCTTGATGCTGGTGGCGCAACAGTGCCCGGAACAGTAGGCGAGATGCTTGCCGGTTTCGTCGCGCTGCCCGGCACATTGCAGGAACACCACGGATTTGATTTCCTTGCCGTCGGCGCGCTTGAGCACACCGCCATTTGCAGCTTGCGCCAAAGCTTCGAGACCCGCCTGATCCACGACATTGGCCTGGCCGCCGCCCAGTTCGGGCAACTTGGCGATGTCGTAAGTGGTGAAGCCGGTTGCCTGAACAATGGCGCCGATCGCTTCTTCCGTTACCGCGCCGGACTCTTCCGTTACCGCGCCGGACTCTTGCGCCACCTTGACGGTGAAGCGCCCCGGTGCGCCAGAAGTTTCCGCAATGGTTGAATTAAGGTGCACCCTGATGCGCGGATGCGCACTCACTTTGGCGGCGAGTTCGGCAACGCCGGTGGCCTGCGGTTCGGCATAGGGAGCCTTGAACGGCACGCGCTTCCACAATTTGTTTGCCCATCCGCCGAGCTGCGCCTGCTTTTCGACGATGACGACTTCGTAGCCGGTCTCGGCTGCCTCGAATGCGGCGGTCAGGCCGGACATGCCGCCACCGACAACGAGGATACGTTTCTGCAAGGTAGTGTTCGGGTTGCCCTGCGGCAGCTTGACCTTTTTCAGTTCGGCGCAGCCCATGCGCACGTAGTCATCGGCCATTTCCTGGCGCACTTCGTCGTGCTCGCTGCCCTCGGCAACCACCCAGATGACGCCTTCGCGCAGATTGGCACGGGTCATCGCTACCGTCGGAAAATGAAAAGCCTCTGTCTTGGCGCGGCGCGAACAAGCCGCAATACAGACGTGCGTAACGCCTTCCTTCTCGATGTCGTCACGGATCATCTGCACGCCTGCGCTGTTGCACAGAAAGGCGTGGTCGCGCACCAGCGCCATCTTGCCTTCCTTCAGCGCGATTTTACCCAGTTGCGGGATGTCCAGCTTGTCGCCCAGGCCACAGCCCGAGCAGATATAGGCGGCGGTTTTTATTTCGCTCATGGACGCCCCCCTTCGGCAGCGGCAGTTTTGTGCACCACCTGTATCGCGCGCAGTGCCGCCGCCGTGGCGCTTTGCACTGAGCGATTCACGTCGAGCGGACTGGTTGCGGCACCCGCCCCGAACATGCCCTCATCATGCGAGCCTTCGATAAAGCCCGACGAATCGAGCAGCAGGTCGTCCGGCAACTTGATGCCGTTGGTCTCCGGCTCCATGCCAACCGCCAGAACGACCAGGTCATGCGTCGTGGCATAGCGATGGTAGCCCTCGGTATCCACACCATGCAGCACCGGATTGCCATCCTTGTCCTCGACTATTTTGGCAACCTTGGATTTAACGAAACTGACCGTCGGATCCTGCTGTACTTTCCGGTAAAAATCTTCGAGGCGGTCTATGACGCGGATGTCGATGTAGTAAATCGTCGATTTTCCGGATTCGCCACAAGCTTCGCGCACGTAATGCGTCTGCTTGAGCGAGGCCATACAGCAGATGCGCGAGCAATGGCGCAAATGGTTTTCGTCACGCGATCCGGCGCACTGGATAAAGGCGATGTTCTTCGCTTCCTTGCCGTCGGAGGGGCGCAATAATTTGCCGCCAGTCGGGCCGTGCGGGTCGGCAAGCCGCTCGAATTCCAGGCTGGTGATCACGTTGGCGAAACGGTCATAACCATAAGGCTGGATTTTGGCCGCATCGTAAGGCTTCCACCCGGTCGCCCAGACGATTGCACCCGCCTTCAGCTCGACCGTTTCGGCCTGCATGTCGAGGTCTATGGCGTCATATTTGCAGGCCGCCTTGGCTTTCCCTGCATCCGCTGTACCGATGATCGAAGGGTCAAGTACATAGTGCATGGGATAAGCCATCGTGTGCGGCAGATAAGCCACGCGCGTCTTGCTCAGGCCATATTCGTAAGGGTTCGAGATTTCCGCCTCGACCGCAGCGGCGCAGTCGCCACAGGCGGTACAGTTTGTGTTGACATAGCGCGGGGTCAGTTTCAGTATTATCGTGTAGTCGCCGCGCCGCCCGGTGACGCTGCTCACTTCGGCCATCGTCATCACGCGCACGTTGCGGTTGCCTTTCAAGCGGCGCAGATTGATCTCCAGCCCGCAGGTCGGGTGACACATCTTGGGGAAATAGCGGTTCATCCGCGCAGTGCGCCCGCCCAGGGTTGCATTACGCTCGACGAGTATCACCTGCTTGCCGCATTCGGCGGCTTCCAGCGCCGCCGTCATGCCGCCTATCCCGCCGCCGACAACAAGGATGGTCTGGTTGGTTGCGATGGATGGACTCACTCAAACCTCCGATGTAGGTTGCTGCAACATGCGTATCTCGAAATTCATCCGCTCCAGATCGCCGAGTATCCAAGTCGGGGTGGCGTCCACACCGGGTGCGTCGATGCCCGCGACCGAACCAGGATTAACCAGCCAGCAGCGCCCGCCGTTGACGTTGGCTTGCATCCCGACATGGGCGGTGTGGCTGTGGCCGTGACAGACCAGATCGTAGTCACCGGTGCAGGCAAAGGCTTGTCCGTGATGCGGCATATGGGTGACGAATATCTTGCGTCCACCGAGCTCCAACACGGCTTCTTGTCCGTGGTAGATGAACAGTCCACCGGTCTTTTCCATCATGCGGTACAGCGCTGCGACGTCGCCGATATTGTTGCCGTGTACCGCGTGGATGGGAATGCCGAGTTTGATGGAGGCGCGCAGGGTATTAACGCCGATCAGATCGCCGCAGTGGATGACAGCTTGCGCACCAGCCGCCTGTGCCTCAGCTACTGCCGCTGCGAGCGGTTCTGCACGATCATGGCTGTCGGAAACGATGCAGATTTTCATTTTGTATTGTCGTGTTCCACGAGCATCCGGCGTTGGCTGTTACGGTCAACCTGCAATGCTCTCATTAAGCCCAATTGGTAGTTTTTGTGTCTATAGCCACAACGGGGGGTGCAACAATATAACCCGAATGGGGGTATACTTTCCAGCGTATCGGCTTAGAATGAAACATGTCGACTCGTTACGTCTTATGCTATTCAATAAAATGCAGCATACCCTACGAACGATTTGATAATCCGGCATTCTCCCACTTGGGAAAACCTTCTAAACAAGCGGAATTTAACAAATCACTTTGTTGAATTTATGAGTAAAAAAACAAGCTC
Source organism: uncultured Nitrosomonadales bacterium (assembly GCA_903892645.1). Taxonomy (GTDB): domain Bacteria; phylum Pseudomonadota; class Gammaproteobacteria; order Burkholderiales; family Gallionellaceae; genus CAITJF01. Next base: position 7,415 of record CAITJF010000032.1, read on the forward strand.
AGTGAAGAATCCAGTTCACAGAGAGTTTTTGTGGGCGAGGGATTCTGGCTTTACTCTCCCTGAAAAAACCAAAAGCGCGGCAACGTGCAAAATACTTGCGCCTACTGCCTCTCTGGCAGGTGATCTTAAACCTCTATTGGAAGAATTTCTTGAGACCCTCATCGGCACGGTAAACGCCACAGCCGGAGTAGTTCGAATATTGCCTCCCCATGGCCAAGCCCTTCAAATAATCAGTTCCGTCGGATTGCCTGCCGAAATGCTTGAAGCCGGGAGTATCGTTGATTTGGATTGTGAAGTACGCGGCAAAGCGGCTATCGGGCGCGGTATTTATTCTTCTGACCTCAGTGAATGCATAATACGGCATGGTTGCCGTAATATTAGCTGTCAGTTTAAATCAACGATTGCCACCCCACTTGAAAGCCATAGCTCCCCTGAAAATCCAATTGGAATTCTTACCCTGTTTTTCAACATCTCACAAGAAGCATCCAGTCGAGTTTCAAAAACTGTTCTGGCATTCGCCAACCTGCTTAGTGCCATCATTGAACATAACAAATTGAATCGTGAAACCAAACGTATTGACCTGATTGCCGAACGGCAATCGATCGCCAATGAAATTCATGACTCATTGGCACAAACGCTGGTATATGCGCGGATGCGGACGAGTTTGTTAATTGAATCCATACGCACACGCAATGAACTCATGGTTACCAAATACGCGCACGATATTGATGAGGCTTTAGAGAAGGGTCAAAAAACGGCGCGTGAATTAATTACTGATTTCCGTTGCACGATAGATCCATCGGGATTGCTGCATGCCCTGCAAACCCTGACCGAGCAATTTCGCCATCGAAATGATATTGCGCTCGAATACACCAATCGGGCAGCCGATCTGGAATTACCCCTTGAACACGAAATTCAGGTGTACCACATTGTACGGGAAGCGCTGGCTAATATTGCCACCCATTCCGGCGCGACCCATACCCGCCTGATTGTGGATTGCACCTGTGATTCCTACATCTTTACTATCGAGGATAACGGTAGCGGGGGGTGCACTTTTACGCCGGTTGAGGGGCACTATGGGATAATGATTATGCGGGAGCGTGCACAACGTATCGGTGGCGAAATAAAAGTGGAAAGCTCAAAGGGGTTCGGCACACGCGTGCAATTATTTTTTCCTAAGCCATTGTCAGGCTAGAGAGCAGCTAATGAGTGAAAAGTTAAAAATTGTCTTGGTTGACGATCAAAACCTGTGCCGCAGCGGATTGAGTGAACTGCTCGGCAATTGCTATGGCTTTGCTGTCCTTGGTGCAACTGGCAGCATCGACGAACTGCGCGTGTTATTGCGTGAACAACCCGATCTGTTAATTATGGATTTGCGCATGAAACCTCTGGATGGCTTGTCCATGCTGGAACAAATTCGCAGGGAAGGCTGCTCGATACCTGCTGTTATTCTGACCATGAGCGATTCTGAGGTTGATCTGACAAACGCGATACGTGCGGGCGTGCGCGGCTATCTGCTCAAGGATATGGCACCGGAAGATGTCGTTGATGCCATTCGGCGGGTTGCGGCAGGCGAACTGGTTGTCGCCCCCACCATGACCATCAAAATGATCGAAATGTTGCGTGGTGACCAACGGGGACAAGAACCGAAAAATTCCCTCAAATTACTCACCGAGCGTGAGCGTGAAATACTACAATTATTGTCGCGCGGGGAAAGCAACAAAGCCATCGCCCAAACGCTGGCGATTAGCTATGACACCGTAAAACAGCATGTTCGTCATATTTTGAACAAGCTGAATTTGTCTTCAAGGGTTAAAGCAGCGGTTTTGTTTACAACCGAACAAAACACTTCCAATAATGATGATGCGCCGCCGCGCTATTAATAACAGCGGTTGTTAGTCAGTGTGAAATAGAGTCGTTGCATGCAGCAAGTGGGGAAACAATTTCGTAAGTCAACCGAATGAGGAGGTGCAACATGGCACATATTGTAATCATGGGTGCGGGGATCGGCGGTATGCCGGCAGCCTACGAAATGCAGGAGAAAATCCGCAGTGGCGATAAAGTCACTGTTATTTCCAACAGTGAAAACTTTCATTTCACACCGTCAAACCCTTGGGTGGGAGTGAAATGGCGCACTCGCAAAGATATCGAATTCCCGGTACGTACCTATCTGGAACGCAAAGGCATCAACTTTATTTCCTCAGGGGTAAAGCGTGTGCATCCGGAAAAGAATCAGGTTGAACTTGGCGACGGACAATTGGTTGATTACGATTACCTGGTGATTGCCACCGGACCAAAGCTGGCCTTCGAAGAAGTCGAGGGACTTGGGCCAAATGGCGGTTTTACCTATTCGGTTTGCCATGTGGATCACGCCATGAAATCGCATGACGAATGGGAGCACTTCGTAAAAAACCCCGGGCCGATTGTCGTGGGCGCGGTGCAAGGCGCGTCCTGCTTCGGCCCCGCTTACGAGTATGCATTAATCATGGAAACCGATTTGCGCCGCCGCAAAATTCGCAACAAAGTGCCGATGACTTTCGTGACCGCAGAGCCCTATATCGGCCATCTTGGATTGGGCGGAGTGGGAGATTCCAAAGGTATGCTCGAATCTGAAATGCGCGACAAACACATCAAGTGGATTTGCAACGCCAAGGTTACCAAGGTCGAAGCGGGCAAGATGTATGTCACGGAAGTTGACGAGGCTGGCAACGAGAAGAAGAAGCACGAGTTGCCGTTTGCCTACAGCATGATGCTGCCCGCCTTCAAGGGTGTGGATGCAGTATTTGGTATTGAGGGGCTAACCCAGGCGCGCGGCTTCATCATCGTGGACGAGCACCAGCGTAACCCCAAGTACAAAAATATTTTTGCGGTGGGCGTATGCGTGGCCATTCCGCCGGTAGAAGCCACTCCTGTGCCAGTCGGCACGCCCAAAACCGGCTATATGATTGAATCCATGGTGTCGGCAACCGTGCATAATATTCAGGCCGAATTAAACGGCAAGCCAGCGGATCACAAGGCGACCTGGAATGCGGTTTGTCTGGCAGATTTCGGCGACACCGGAATCGCGTTTGTAGCAATGCCACAGATTCCGCCACGCAACGTAAACTGGTTCTCGGAGGGGAAGTGGGTGCATTTGGCCAAAGTTGCATTTGAAAAATATTTCATTCGCAAGATAAAGAAAGGCTCCTCAGATCCATTCTATGAAAAGAGCCTCCTCAAAATGATGGGTATTGAGAAGCTGAAATAAGCAACGGCCAGCCTAACGCCGCTCCTGATTTCAGGAGCGGATGGTGTGGACTGAACCTGTGTTCGTCGGAAATTGACAGGCGGGGTTAGATTTGATTCTCGCGACGAGGAGATGCAAGCGCATCAACCGGCGAAGTTTATGGAGCAATATACGACTTCCGCCACCACCAAATCTTCGACCCCGCCGGGGATGCGCAACATCACCACATCGTCTTCACGCGCCTTGAGCAGCGCCCGCGCCAGCGGCGACACCCAGCTGATCAGGCCGCGCGCCGGATCAGCCTCGTCCACCCCGACGATGCTGTATGTGCGCTCGCTGCCGTCTTCCCCGCACACCGTCACCGTCGCGCCGAAAAACACCTGATCGCAATTTTCCCGCTGCACCGGGTCTATCACTTCGGCGTTGTCCAGCCGCTTGGAAAGAAAGCGGATGCGCCGGTCAATCTCGCGCAGCCGCTTCTTGCCGTAAATGTAATCGCCGTTTTCCGAGCGGTCACCGTTGGAGGCGGCCCACGTGATGGTTTTCACCAGCGCCGGGCGCTCCACTTTCCATAACTGGTCAAGCTCGTCCCGCAGGCGCTGGTAGCCGAATGGTGTGATGTAGTTCTTCAGCCCGACGGGAAGCTGCTGCGCCGGTTCCAGCTCTTCCTCATCATCGGATTCTTTGACAAACGCCTTGCTCATTGAAAAATTCTAGAACGGAATGTCGTCATCAAAATTATCAAAACCACCCTTGGCCGGAGCGGGCTTGCCGGCGTCAGGCGCACCGGTTGGTGCCGATGCCGCAGGCTTATCCACCACTTCAAAGCTACCGCCGCCAGACGCTTTCCCACCCAGCATCTGCATTTCGTTGACCACGATCTTGGTGGTGTAGCGATCCTTGCCTTCTTTATCCTGCCACTTGTCGGTTGTAATCTTGCCCTCGACATAAATCTGCGAGCCCTTCTTCAGGTACTCCCCGGCGACTTCCGCCAAGCGGCGATAGAACACCAGGTTGTGCCATTCGGTTTTCTCCTGTTTTTCGCCGCTCTTGTCTTTCCAGTTTTCCGAAGTGGCCAGCGTGGCGTTGGTCACCGCCTCACCGTTGGTCATGTACCGCGTCTCCGGGTCTTTGCCAAGACGCCCCACCAGTATCACTTTATTCACCGACATTTCACGCCCCCTTTAAAAGTTGTTCCACTGCCGCTTCATCAAAAACCTGCATATCCACCTTGAGGCAGGCCATGCACTCTGCCGCCACCACCATGACTTCACGCACGCCCCGCACCTGCGCCAGCTGCCGCTGCAACGTGCTGGAACCTGCCTCGTCGAGTTCCGGTAAATGATACAGCCTGGTGCGCACCGTAGCAGACATTTGCATGGTGCTTGCCACCGCCAGCCAGAGCAGCAGTAACACCGTGGCAAACACAAACACCGCATTGCCCCCGAAATATTGCATCAACAAACCGCCGACGGATGCGCCGACGAATGCGCCGAGAAACTGCATGCTGCTGAACACCCCCATTGCCGTACCCTTCGAGGCCAACGGGGCAATCTTGCTGATCAGCGAGGGCAGTGAGGCCTCCAGTATATTAAATGCGGTAAAAACCATCGTCAGCGCCGCCGCTATGCCCCATATGCTGTGTTGCACCAGCATCAGTGTCAATTGCCCCAGCACGGCCAGCGCAATCGCACCCACAAACACCTGCTTCATCATGGCTTTTTTCTCGGCGGCAATAATGGGCGGCACCATCAAAACGAAAGCCAGCAACAACACCGGCAGATACACATGCCAGTGCTGCGCGGCCTCCAACCCGTTATCCCTCAGTACGGACGGCACCTGCATGAACACCGACATCAGGATCGCATGCAGCGTGAAGATGCCGAAATCAAGACGCAGCAGATCCTTGTTGCGCAACACTTCACCCAAGTGCTTGCCGCTCGCCTCGGTATCGGAATGGAAGCGCGTGATGGCAGGGTTGGGAATCACGTATGCCACCACCAGCATAGCCAGCATGGCCAAAACGCCGGTCAGCGCGAAGATGCCCGGCACGCCTATCACCTGATACAGTATCGGTGACAGCACCAGAGAAACCGAGAAGGTAATGCCGATGGTGATGCCGATCATCGCCATCGCCTTGGTGCGCTGCTCCTCGCGCGTCAGGTCGGCGGCCAGCGCCATTACTGCCGCATTCAGCGCGCCTGTTCCCTGAATCACACGCCCGATAATGACCCCGTAGATATCATGTGCGCCAGCCGCGATAAAGCTACCCAAGGCAAACAGCAGCAGGCTGATATAGATCACCGGCTTGCGCCCGTAGCGGTCGGACATCAATCCGGCCGGAATCTGCAGGATGGCCTGCGTCAGGCCATAAGCACCCAGCGCCACCCCAACCAGCATCTTGTTGTCGCCGCCGGGCAGATGCTCGGCATACAGCGCAAACACCGGCAGAATGATGAACAGGCCCAGCATGCGCAGGCCATAAATGCCCGCCAAGCCAATACTGGCGCGGCGCTCAACAGGCGTCATGGAATCTTTATTGTCTTGCATCGAAGGGTTAGGTAGGCTGAAAAACCCGCGTATTTTAGCAGGTCACCACGCTTGCCAACAGGTATATGCAAGTGCAAATCCGATAGCTTTTTCTTGTTGACCTTGCCCCCGAAAAACGTATTTCTTAACTGAGGATAGAATTCAAATTGAGGAGACGAATAAATGACAGCAGAAAAAAGCAAGAGAGCGGCATACACACTGGAGTACAAGCTGGAGGCGGTACGATTGGTTCAGGGAGGTCAAGGCTGTGCGGTAACGGCGAAGGTGTTGGGCATCCCGAAGCAGACGCTTGAGAACTGGGTTCGCCAGGCAGTGAAAGGCAAACTGACGGGAGCAGGAGCCAAGCCGGTGAGTGCAGAGCAGATGGAACTGGCGCGATTGAGAGCCAAGCTTGCGCGGGTCAAGATGGAGCGCGACATATTAAAAAAAGCGACGGCGTATTTTGCGCGGGGGTCAGCGTGAAGTACGCCTGGATTGAGCGGCATAAAAGACACTGGCCGATCACGCTGCAATGCGAAGTGCTGAACGTCAGTGCCAGCGGCTACTTTGAACGTCAGCGGCACAAAGGTTCTGGCCGGACAGAGACGCCTAGCAAGCGCCTCAGTGATGACAGCAAGCACAATCTGCCTATCGCACCGAATTTGCTCAATCGCAACTTCCAGCCGGGTGCGCCTGACTGTGTATGGACGAGTGACATCACCTATATTCAGACCGATGCGGGCTGGCTGTATCTAGCGGTGGTTCTTGAT
>CAITJF010000033.1 GCA_903892645.1 uncultured Nitrosomonadales bacterium
CATTGTTGGCTGCGAAAAGAGAGCCGTCGGTGATAGTCAGATTGCCTGCGATCACGGATGCATTCCCACTCCCATTCGCCGCGATCCCACTCCCATTCGCCGCGATCCCACTCCCAGTCGCCGCGATCCCACTCCCATTCGCCGCGATCCCATTCGCACTCGCAGAGCCATTAGTGATATTTACTATGGGGGCGACCAGCAATAGGTCGGTGCCAGAAACAATGCCTCCGATATCGAGGATGTTACCGGCAACCAGACCCAAACTGCCAAGGTTGTTGGTAATACTGGAAGTTACCAACATATCCACACTGGCACCAATCAGGGCGCTGCCTGGAGTGGACGCCGTTATGCCGCCGCCCTCGGTCAGCGTTCCATTCACCAGAATGGCAATGTCCCCACCGTTGGTGGATACGCCTATAGTGGTGGCACTGCCGATGTCGCCGTCATGAGTAAAAGTAATCGTCCCGCCGTTGGTCGAGTTGTCGGTAAGCAAAACCGAACCCGGGGCATCCGCCGCCACCGTGGTGGCACCGACATTGTAAATGCGGATGCCGCCGTTGACGGCACCATAGGTGTGGTTAATATTATCCACATCGGCGGTGATACTGCCGCCTCCTGCCACTTGGGTATCGGCACTGATGGCCAATTGACCGGACACGCCCCCGTTGTTACTGGTCAGATAGATATTGGATGCCGTGATGTTATTGATACCCGTGCCATTGTTGTCATAGATCGCGCCATCAGCATTGACTGTGGCATCAAGACCTGCCGATAGTGTGCCAAGGGAGATATCGCCGGTGCTGCCGATGCCGGTGCTGATGGTCACATTTCCGGCGGTGGAAGTGACGGTATCGGCCAGAAACGACTTAGCACTGTTGTAGGTCACATCGTTGTTGGCGGAGGCCACCACGCTATTGATCATGTTCTCGCCCGGCAGGCTGATGCTGCCAACGGCCGTCAGGGTAGAGGCATCCAAGCTTGCCCCCCAGATTCGACCAAGAGGGTCTTGAATAATCGCCGCACCGGTGCCGTCTGCAACGAGGGTAATCGAGCCAGTCAATCCGGCACCCACGAGACCCATACCCAAGTCCATGAAGCCAGTACCCCCAAGCCCGGATTGCAGCGTCACGCTGCCGCCGGATGGACTGCCAATCCGGTCTGAAAACTGGGTGGCGCTAGCGAGAGTGATGCCGCCGGCAGCGTTGATGATCACCGTCGCCGGTACGTTCAAGCCCCCTATCATAGCTGGTGAGCCTTGGGTTAGACCCATTGAACCACCAGTCATGAGCAGGTTACCGCCCACATCCAGAGTAACGGTGATAGCGGCCTTATCACTTCCGATGGCCGCCGGGTTTTCCCAGATATAGTTCGCCGGAAATGGGTTGGCAGGATCAAGGTTATCGACAGCAGCGCTTGCTCCCGCCGTCATCACCAGATCTCCTGTGGTGGTGACATGAACCGCCCCTCCACCCCCTATAGTGGCACCGCCGTAGTTGGCGTTACCGGCAAGCAGCGAAACAGAGGCGGCATTGATGTTGGTCGAGGTCTTGGAGCCGATTCCCGCGTCGTTGCTGACGTAGCCGTCCCAGCCGAGCGCAGGGTTGTAGTAACCGCCACTCGTACCGCCGTTGATCATAATGGCGCCAGTGGCCGTGATGGACTGAATGCCGCTGGTTCTATTTTCGATGTTTGCCCAGTTGCCGTTACCGCCGCTGCCGCCATTGACCGTGATCGTCGAGGCATTGATGGTCTGCCCGCCATCGCTCTGGATACCGGCCCAGTTCCATGTGGCACAAGCCGTACAGATGAGCGCCCCTTGCACGTTATTAGTGTAGACGTAGGCATCAAGAATATTGTTGTTAACATCGCCGGCGGTGAGCGTAATGTCCAACGTACCGGCGTGACTGATTGTCTGGAGGCCAGATGACTGGATACTGGCGGAGGCTCCGGCAGTGCCGGTACCAGAAATGGCGCCCAAAGTGCCACCGAGAATCTCCATCAGATGGGCACCAGTGCCTGTGAAGCTGATTGTCTGTGAGCCAGCGGCGGTAAGCAGCGCTTGGCCTCCGTAGCCGTACCCTGGTTCGGACGCGCTAATGATCAGGTTGCTGGTGGCGCCTTTAAGGCTGATGGTCTGGTTGCCTGCTGAGCCCACCTGCACTACCCCTTGGTTTGAAGCTATCGGCTCATTGGCAATGATGAGGTTGCCATATGTCTCGAGATCCATGGTGCCGCCAGCCATCAGCGATGCGCTGGTGCCGCCGGTGGGAAACGCAACCTTTACGGTGATGTCCGAACCCGCCCGTGCATAGACCGAACCAGCGGTGCTTACATTGGAACCCACAAAACCGATAGTACCAATTCCTGATGTAACGTTGTAGCCGGTGTAGTCGAAGCGACTGGCCGGGAAGCTACCATCCCAGCCGGCGACGAAGCGCAGGGCCCCGCTGCCGGAGTTGGCCAGTGTGATGCCGTTACCGGTGATATTTTGCTGGGCGACAAACCATAGGTCATAGGTGCTTGAATAATTGTAGGTTTTACCGCCGGCGAAGAAGAGGTTGCCTACACCGCTGGTGCCTGATGTGGTGGTGATCATCACCGGCCCGCTCGACAGGTTCGAGGTTATTGTTGACCAAAGTATGGTTGGGTTGGTGGTTGCGCCCTCGAACACCAAGCCCGGTGTATAGGCGTTAAAGGCACCATCGCCCGCAGCCCCTGTGAGGTCAATGGTGACATTGGTCGGATCCAGCAGCCAGGTACCCGCCTTCCCCGCTGGAGCGGAACGATCGACTCGGATAGCTCCAACGTTAAGGTAGTTCTTGCCAGAGGTTTCAACAAACCCGCCATTGCCTCCGTTAGCCCCGCCTCTGGCAGAGATCGTTCCATACGCACGTGTGGTGTCATTCGCCCAAACGATCACCTTACCGCCATCGCCGGTATCGGTGGCATCTGCGCTGATGGTTGCAGTGGGCGCAACGTAGGTCACTTGAGCGTTCTGCACATCTGGATTTTTGCCTTGGTAGTCGCCACCAATGAGAACATTGCCACCGCCTTGTGTGCCATTAGCACTAACGGTTGCACCGTCCATCACGCCCACTTGATTACCGAGCACTTCTATCAAGCCGCCATTTGTGCCATTGGCCGTGATCGTTCCACCTGCTTCCACGCGCTGACTGGCCTTGAGGAACACCCTGCCGCCCTGATTAACCAAGCTGCTTGCGCTAAGAGTGCCGCTATTCCTGACCACCGCGCCCACCATGCCGATGCGTCCGCTGTCGGCCAGTATTTGGCCGAGGTTGGTCGCAATGTTGTCGCTGCCTGTGACTTGCACCGTGACGCCGGGTGTGCCGGTATCCATAAGCTGCACGGTGTTGCCGGCAGCCAGGATGGTCTCGCCCTTGGGTGTGGTGATGATGCCCTGGTTTTCAATCTGGGGCGCGACGAGATAAACCGTGCCACCTTCCGGCGTGGTAATGGTGCCGTTATTTTGGATAGCTCCGGCATTGGGTGTGGCGTCGAAATTTAGTTTGCCCGCAAGAAAATCACTGTTGGACAGATTAAGCGTGGACGCTACAAACCCGGCAACATCTATCCTTGCTCCCTGCCCCACCAGGATGCCATTGGGGTTGATGAGAAACACCTTGCCATTCGATGTCAGTGTGCCGAGCAACGCAGAAGGATCGGCACCAAGCACGCGGTTCAATACGGAGCTGCTGGCAGACTGCTGGATGAAGCGGGTGGTTTCCCCGCTGTTGATGGAAAAGCCTTGCCAGTTGATGATGGCGTTGGGGCTGTTGGTGATGGTGAGAAGATTGCCGCTCTGGTTGATGGCGACAGTGCCATTGACGACCTGCGCACCAATGGGGTTAGCCTGTGCATTGAGGGTAAAGCAACATGCCATCGCGATAACCAGCGACTTGGGCATCGTCTTGTAATGCCCTAGTCGAATGGCTAGTAGTTCCATCAGGGCGATGGGCTTGAGGTGAAAGTTGTGGTTGCCCTTAGCTTTTCTGGATGGCTTGATTGAATTCATTTTTTCCCCCTGCGTTGTCGCAGCTTCGGATTCGTCTTATCCTGCTGCACAGTATAAACACAACCCATCACTAAAAACCATGGCCAAAAGTACTATTGACCTTTACTTATTCATGGCAGATACCACCACAATAACCGCCCGAATATGTGCAGGCTATTCCGCAATTTTTACCATGTAGCCACCAGGCTTATATGGCCGCGTATATCACCGGTCTTGCTATTGGCGCTGGTACCGACCACCCTGGCCCAGTCAAAATTAGCCGTAACGTTCTTGCCATGGGTATAACGGAAACCTACGCCCATACTGCCAACCGAGGTGCGTTTTGCGGGATCACCCTCAAGCCGCTCGTCCCAGCCTTCCGCGCTGTCAATAAAACCGAGCAGCCTGAAGCTGCCGTCCTTCAGGTTCAACCTGGAAGCCAGGTCAGGGGTGTAAACCTCGGCATTGAGAACGTAGCCCTTGTCATTGGAAAGTTCGCGCTCAAGAAAACCACGCACGGCGTTTGAACCAACTAGTCCCAAGCCTTCCGCAGAAATCAGCGCATCACGCGTGTGTTGGGCATTGCCGGCCAGGCGATATTGCCAGTTATGGGGTAAAGCCCCCGCTAAGCTGCCATTCAAACGCAGGACTGTGTAATCGGCCCGCGCACCGGCGCCCCCTGCAGGGCTGGGGCGCGATGCTCCGAAGTCTGCAGAGCCGCCACGCGAACCGCCAGGCAAATTGCGTACAAAGGTAGCAGAGAAATCGGCAGCGTAAGCAGGCTTGGTCAGTGTGCCGTTATAGGTGATGCTAAGAGGATGCACGTTGACGTCAGCAACACCGGGGCAAACAGCACCTAAAATCTTGCAATTGTTAATATAGGCCCGGTAGTCAAACCCGGCAATGATCTTCGATGTGTATTCACCTTGGCGTGGCAGATAGTGGTTGTAGTGCGCACCGTACACGTCACCCTTGCCGCTGAAAGTCAGGGGGCCCGCCACCGTGCTGGTGGTGCCGGCATTGGTGTCGGAATGGGCGACAATCAGGTCTATGCTGTCACCTACCGCGTAGATGGGAATGCGATAGCTGGCCGAAAGCTGGGTAACACTATTGATATGGTCGGGTGAGGTAATGTAGTTGAAGGTTGCCGCTTGATCCCGGTTAAACAGGTTGTTGTGCTGATAACCCACTCCTGTCCGGTACATACCGGTGCTTTGGTTGCCGGTATTGTCCAACGTAAGGAATACTTTGTGTGGTGAGCTGTCATGCACGTTAACCTTGGCATTGACCGTGTTTTCTTCCTCACCTATTGCAAGTACAACGTCAACTTGGCGGGTAGGATTTTCATTGGCGAGGCGAACGTTCTCGGAGAGTTTGCGCGCACTGGGTGTGGAGCCTTCGGCCAACGCCGGAAGGGCATTCCTGATATTGGTTTTGTCGTAGTGTTCGTTGCCGCTCAGGATGACTTCACCTATCACGGATTCGATCACCTTGAAAGTGATGACACCCGCAGTAATTTCTTGCTCCGGAGTGATGACGTTTACCGCGCTGTAACCGGCGGTGCGATAGGCGCCTTCGAGAGTTTCCAGTGCACGCTGGATATCCGTGTAACTGCGAGCCTCACCCGTATAGGGAGCCAGCAGGCGTTCGATCAACCCGGGATCCAGCAGCGTATTGCCATTAACAACGAAACGATCAATGCGAACCAGTGCGGTGTTGCCATCAGTGTCCGGGGACTGGGCAACGGGAACAGACTCCGGTGCTGTGGAAGGCTTGGGTATCGCGGGTATCGCGGGTATCGCGCGTGTGGCATTGCCTCCATCCTGCGCCCAAACCGGCAAAGTCGCAGCGAGTACAATTCCGATCAGACCAAAGAATAGCTTGATACTCATGATGTCACTTCTTTCTTAAAGGCATATAGTTTGACCAAATAGTACAATAAATCACTACGGTTCAATAGTACGACATTCCGAGCTTCGCCAAAGTAATCAGGTGTAAACTTAACAATAGCCGCAGAAAAGCATATCAATAAAAGACTTCGAAAGGAACCCTTAGACCTAATGACTAACCGATATATTTTTGCATTAATAACCTTGGCATGGTTTGCCGGTACTGCCAACGCAGAGGAAGAAAAAAGTCCAGACTGGAACGCGCAGACCCTGACGGGCGATTGGGGCGGGACTCGTACCAACCTCTACAGCAAGGGAATAGACTTGGAATTTACCCACAAGAGCGACGTACTGGCGAACACATCCGGCGGTATCAAGCGTGGCGCGGCATGGATGGGGCACACCGAAGCCAGAATCAAAATGGATATGGGAAAGCTGGCGGGCTGGGATGCCACATCCGCCTATATCCATTTCCATAGCGATCTCGGCAGCAAGTTCAACCGCGATTACGCTGGCACTTTTATCGGGGTAGATAACATCGAAACAGCCGTGAATACCGCGCAATTTTTCCATGCATGGATACAGAAGAATTTTTCCGACGACAGGCTGTCGGTCTTGGCCGGGCTATACCCGGTTGACTCCGAGTTCTACGTCACCGACACCTCAGGCGTATTTATCCAGCCACCTTACGGCATGGCAAATGATATGGCGCAATCTGGGCAGAATGGCCCGCCTATCTTCCCGATGGGTGCGCTGGCGGTACGCGTGAAATACACATCTCCCGGCAAGAATTTTTACGCACAATACGCCCTGACGGACGGTGTACCGGGCGATCCTGCCAATCCATATGGCACTCACATCCAACTCAACAAGGGAGACGGCTCGCTCTCGGTTATGGAATTCGGCCTGACACCGCAGGAAAGCAGCGAACCACCTTTTGGTGCAACAAAACCCGGAGAGCTGGTAGAACCCGAACAGAAAGTGCATGAAGAACATGAATCCTTCAACAAGACCGCCATCGGCTTCTGGCATTACTCTGCAAGCTTTAACGATCTCGACCCCGCTATCAGCCAACTCCGCTCAAGCGAGGGGTTTTATTTTCTGGCGGAACGAACCTTGATGACGGAGAAGAACCACCCCGCGCAGGGGCTATCCGGATTCGTCCGTTTTGGCACGGCAAGCAAGGATGTTCACCAGGCCGACTGGACGGGAAGTTTGGGCCTGCGTTACCACGGGCTATTCGAAGGACGCGATGACGACATCACCGGTATCGCAATCACCTACAACCATGCCAGCGACAAATTCCGGCTGCTCAACGTCGGCACCGCCAGCAACCAAACCCAGATGGAGGCGACCTACCGCGCGCAGATCAAATCATGGTTAGCGCTGCAACCCACGCTGCAATTCATATCCAACCCCAATATGAAACTCGACACCAACGGGAATCCCACCCTGCAAAATGTATGGATCATAGGCGCTCGGGCTGAGATTGCCTTCTAGAGAAGCATTGGATGAAAGGAAAATATAAAATGAAACGTTGCCTGCCGATTTGCCTGTTATTACTCAGTTTCAGTGCCTATGGTGCGCTCACTAAATGGGTGGATGCCGATGGCAAGGTGCATTATTCCGATGGGCCGCCACCAGACAACGTAAAAACCAAGACCCTGACTACCCCGCATGACTCGGCCAGTGGCGTGCCTGCGCAAAAAACCTTCATCGAGCTTGAAGCGGAACGAAAAAAATCCCAGAAAGCCAAGGAAGAAGCCGCCCAGAAAGCTGCCCAGCAGCAGGAAAATGCACTTGCCAAACAAAAAAGCTGCATGAGCGCAAAGGCCAATCTGAAAGCCCTTGAAAATAGCCCACAAATCACAACTTACAACGACAAGGGCGAAAGTACCCTTATGGATGACGCGGCTCGTCGGCAAAATATCGAAGATGCGCGTAAACAAATCAGCACCTACTGCAACTAACGCAGTTCTATAAATTTATCCATTCGGGCTGAGTAGGGACTCAACCCGGTAGCGAAGCCTACCCCTGAATAATTAAGAGTAAGTTCTGTCAGGCAGCAATCGTACTGTCGTCGCGCAGGCGCAACGCTTCCTCGATATCCACCGCCACCACGTGAGACACGCCGCGTTCCTGCATAGTGACCCCTACCAGTTGCTGCGCCAGTTCCATGGTGATCTTGTTGTGGCTGATGAACACGAACTGGGTATGTTGCGCCATTTTCTGAATCAGCTTGCACAGCCGCTCGGTATTAGTATCGTCCAGCGGCGCATCCACCTCATCCAGCAGGCAGAATGGCGCAGGGTTGAGCTGGAACAGCGAGAACACCAGCGCTATCGCAGTAAGCGCTTTTTCGCCGCCAGACAACAGGTGAATCGAGGAGTTTTTCTTGCCTGGCGGCTGCGCCATCATCTGCACGCCGCTGTCCAGGATCTCCTCGCCGGTCAGTACCAGACGTGCCTCGCCGCCTTCAAACAGTATCGGAAACATCTCCGACAAGTGGCGGTTTACTTCGTCGTAAGTCGCCATCAGCAAATCGCGCGATTCCTTGTCTATGCGGCGAATTGCCTCTTCCAGCGTTGCCATCGCATCGGTCAAATCTTTCGCCTGCGCATCCAGATACGCCTTGCGCTCAGTCGCCGCTTGCAGTTCTTCGAGCGCCGCAAGATTCACCGCGCCCAGCGCCACAATCTCTTCGTTCAGCCGGTTTAATTCATTCTGTAACGCATTCGGTTTGGTATTTCCCAGCAGGGGCAGCAGCACCGCCTCGTCCACGCCCTGCAACTGCTCTGCCCATTGCTCGTAGTGCAAACGCGCTTCCTGTTCCTTGAGCGACAGCTCGCTGACTTTCTCGCGCAACGGGTGCAACTTTTGTTCGCAGGATAGGCGATCCTGCTCCAGTTTGTTCAGATTGAGCGTGGCGTGCTCCAGCACGTTACGCGCCTCCGCCAGCACCTGCTCGCGCACTTGGCGCTGCTGCAATGCTTCCTGCAATTGCTGTTTGCTGCTGCCTTCTTCCATGCGCGCCAGCTCGTCGCGGCTTTGTGCCAGAGTCTGTTCCAACTGCGTCAGCGTCAATCCGATCTGCTTCAGGTTATGCTCAAGGTCGGCGATTTTTTCCGTGCAGGTCTTGGCAAAAAAACGCGCTTCCTGCAATTCGTGCTGCGCCTTTTGCGAACGCTCGCGCTGCTCGCGCAGCCGCCCATCCTGCACGGCAGACTGCTGCCGCACCTGCTCCGCATCGGCCTGCTGCGCCGAAATTTTTTCGCGCATGATTTCCATGCGCTCGGCAATTTCCTGCCGCTGGCGCTGCTCACCGGCGGACTGGTCGGCCAGTTCCTGCAATTCGTGTGCAATCTGCGTGGTGCGCTCATGGCTGCGCTCGTTGGCCTGGGTCAATTTCAGAATCTGCATCTGTAGCGTGTGCTGACGCTGCTGCAATTCGCTGCTCGAGGTGCGCAGTGGCGCGATGCGGCTCTCGATGGCGTGATATGTTTCTTCTGCCTGCACCGCCAGTTGCTTGCCCTGTTCCAGTGCCTCTGCCTGTTGTTGCGCTTCCTGCTGCAAACGTTCGATCTCGCGCTGGCGTGCCAGCACGCCATGCACCTGGCTGTCCGGCGCATGAAACAGCACGCTGTGCGCGCCGACCAGATGCCCCTGTGGCGTCACCAGCCATGCACCTGCAGGCAGGCGTTCGCGCAGGCTTAACGCCTGCGCCAACGTTTCCGTGGCGTACACGCCGGACAGCCAGTCCGCTACTACTGGTGCGGCACGCTTGTCCTGACAAGTCACGAATTTCGACAGAGGAGTGAGCTCGCTATTTTGCGGCACAGAGGCACGCACGCCATCCGCCGCAAATACCGCCAGCTTGCCAGGTGGCGCATCGCCCCATGCGGCGGCCTGATCCAATCCTGGCAGCGCAATCGCATTGAGCCTCTCGCGCAACACGGCTTCCAGCGCGTCTTCCCAGCCCGTTTCGATGCCGATGGATTGCCACAGGCGCGGCAGCTTGTCCAATTGATGGTTGGCCAGCCACTGCTTCAGATTCTTGTCGTTATCAATCTGTGCCTGCAGCTGCTTGAGCGCGGCAAGTTTCGCCTCCACCTGCGCCAGTTGCCGCTCCAGCTCCTGCGCCGCAACGCGCTGGCTGCGCCGTGCCGCATCGGCTGCGGGCAACTGCTCCTGCAACTGCGCCAACTGCTGTTGCTGCGCATTGCGCTCGGCTTCCAGTTCGGTAATTTGCTGCTGTGCCTGCGCCAGCGCTTCGGTATTGGGCTGCGGTAGATTGTCCTGCTCCAGCAGCAGGCGCGAGCGGCGCGAATCCAGTTGCTGCACATTGCGCTGGATATGCTCGCGCTGTGTCTCGGCCAGTTGCAGTTGTTGCTGCAGTACCAATTGTTCGCGCTGCACCGTGTTGTAGTGCTCCTGCGCGGCGCGCGCCGCCTCTTCCGCCTGCGGCAGGTGTTGCGCCTCGGTGGCCGCGCGGTTTTCGCACACCTCCATCCGTACTCCCGCATCCTGTTGCTGCTGTTGCCAGTGCGCCAGTAAACCCTGCACACCCTGCAACTGGCCGCGCTGCTGCTCCATCTGCAATTCGCCGTTGGCAAGCTGCTGGGTCAGGCGCGCGCGCTGGTCGTTCAGGTGCGCGATATGTTGCTCCAGCCGCGCAATCTCGGCATTGGTGGCATACAGCTCGCCCTGCTTGCCGTGCAGCGCGTCGGCCAGCGCATAATGCCCGCTGCGCGTGCTTTCCAGCTGGCTCTCCACCTCGCGCAGCCGCGCGGTCTCGGCTTCCAGTTCGTTTTTGGTTTTTTCGATCTGCTGCACAAAACGCGCACGGCGCGTCTCGGCATCCTGTTTGTTCACCAGCCACAGCAGGTGTTGCGTGGTGTCGCGCTGGCCTTCCAGCGCGCGGTATTGCTTGGCCACCTCGGCCTGCTCGGTCAGATGCGTGAGCTGCTTTTCCAGCTCCAGGCGGATATCATCCACGCGCAGCAAATTGTCGCGCGTGTCGCCCAGGCGCAGCTCGGTTTCGCGGCGGCGGTCACGGTATTTGGACACCCCCGCCGCCTCCTCCAGGAACACGCGCAGTTCTTCAGGTTTTGCTTCGATGATGCGCGAAATCATGCCCTGCTCAATGATGGCGTAAGCACGCGGCCCCAGCCCGGTGCCGAGGAAAATATCGGTGATGTCCTTGCGCCGCACATGCTGGTTGTTGATGTGGTAGCTGGAATCACCGTCGCGCTGCAACACGCGCTTGATGGCAATCTCGGCGTAGCTGGACCATTGCCCGGCGGCCTTGCCCAGGCTGTTGTCGAAGATCAGCTCGACGCTGGCGCGCCCCACCGGCTTGCGTTTGGCGGAGCCGTTGAAAATTACATCCTGCATGGATTCGCCACGTAACGCGGTGGCGCGCGACTCTCCCAGCACCCAGCGCAACGCGTCGATCACGTTCGATTTGCCGCAACCGTTGGGGCCGACGATGCCGACGATCTGCCCCGGCAACGCGATGTGCGTGGGGTCAACGAAGGACTTGAAGCCGGAAAGTTTGATGTGGGAAAGGCGCAATTTGGAACTGTCTTAACGTTATAATTCCGCCTATTCTAACCGAAGCGGAACCCGGCACAAAATGAGCACGCAATCCAACAAAACCTTGGCCAATAAAACTCTGGAAACCTTTCCCAATCCCAAGCCCGGACGGGATTACCACATCCACATGGAAATTCCCGAGTTCACCTGCCTGTGCCCCAAGACCGGCCAGCCGGATTTCGCCACGCTGATCCTTGACTACATCGCCGATGAAAAATGCATCGAACTGAAAAGCCTCAAGCTCTATATCTGGTCGTTCCGCAACGAAGGCCATTTCCACGAGGACGTGACTAACCGGATATTAGATGAACTGGTCGCCGCCACCCAGCCACGCTTCATGCGCCTCACCGCAAAATTTTACGTGCGCGGCGGCATCTTCACCAATGTCGTGGCGGAACACCGCAAACAAGGCTGGCAAGCGCAGCCGCAGGTTGATCTGACGCAGTTTGAGGCGCAGTCGAATACGCGGGAATAATATCCCCACCATCCCAAGCTTGTATTCCCCACTTTGCAAAAGGGGGGCGATAACCAGCGACTTGGCGGTTGTTTTTTGACAGCCTAGTCGAATGGCTAGTAGTTCCATCAGGGGGGATTTCAAAAACAATCAGCAAACTCATGCAGCCCTACCGAAAAGACCTGAAACCCTACGCACGAAACCTGCGCGCCGCCATGACGGAAGCCGAACAGCATCTCTGGCGAAGGCTCAGAGGCAAGCAAATCGGCGGTGTGCAGTTTTATCGGCAAAAACCGTTGTTGTCATTCATTGTTGATTTCTACTGTCCTGCTGCGAAACTGGTGATTGAGGTGGACGGCAGTCAGCATTTTGATGATGCCGCCAAAACCAAAGACGGTGAGCGCGATGCGCAGCTCGCATCTATTGGTTTGCATGTGTTGCGCTTTGATGATCGGCAGGTGTTGCAGGAGACGGAAAACGTGCTGGGGGTGATTTTTGAGTGGGGAGGCGAAACCGGAATTCCCCCTGGACCCCGAAATCCCCCCTCCGCCCCCCTTTTGCAAAGGGGGGAACTCAGGCTGTGCGCGTAATGGGATTATCTCCTCTTAATTGGCACAACTTTGCTGGCCGCCAACTTGGCGCGCTCCCTCGCCTCATCGGTATCTTTGCCATTCGCCAGTGCTACGCCCATGCGCCGCTTCTTGAATGATTCCGGTTTACCGAACAGGCGCAGGTCGCTTTGCGGCACGCGCAACGCTTCATCCACACCGGTGAAGGCAATGCCCTGCGCTTCCAGTTGCCCGTAAATCACCGCACTCGCCCCCGGTGCGCGTAGCGTGGTATTCACCGGCAAACCGAGAATAGCGCGGGCGTGCAGCTCAAACTCGCTCTGCACTTGCGAGCACATGGTCACCATGCCGGTGTCGTGCGGGCGCGGGCTGACTTCGCTGAACCAAACTTCGTCGCCTTTGATGAACAACTCCACGCCGAAGATGCCCAGCCCGCCGAGGTCGTCGGTGACTTTCTTTGCAATGTCGCGCGAACGTTGCAAGGCCAGTGGTGGCATGGCTTGCGGTTGCCAGCTTTCCACGTAGTCGCCATGCACCTGCACATGACCGATGGGCTCGCAGAAGTGCGTTTCGATTTCGCCGTTGTTGCCGACAGCACGCACCGTGAGCTGGGTAATCTCGTAGTCGAATGCAACGAAGCCCTCGACGATCACCCTGCCCTGGTTCACGCGCGAACCGCTGGCGGCGTAGTTCCAGGCAGCTTCCACCTCGTCCGCATTATCCACTTTCGATTGCCCCTTGCCGGAAGACGACATCACTGGTTTGATCACGCAGGGATAGCCGACAACATCTATCGCGGCACGCAATTCTTCCAGGCTGTCGGCGAATTTATACGGCGAGGTCGGCAAGCCCAGTGTTTCCGCCGCAAGGCGGCGAATGCCCTCGCGGTGCATGGTAAGCTGCGCGGCACGTGCGGTGGGAATCACGCGCGCCAACCCCTCACGCTCGATTTCCACCAGCATGGCGGTGGCGATGGCTTCGATCTCCGGCACGATGATGTGCGGGCGCTCCTGTTCAATCAGCGCGCGCAACGCCACGCCGTCCGCCATGTTGATAACATGGGCACGGTGCGCCACTTGGTGTCCCGGCGCATCCGGATAGCGATCCACGGCGATGGTTTCCACGCCCAGGCGTTGCAACGCGATGATGACTTCCTTGCCGAGTTCGCCGCTGCCCAGCAGCATGACTTTGATGGCAGAAGGACTGAGTGGGGTTCCGATGGTAATTCTACTGCTCATATTTTCCAGCTCCTGATTCATTATTTACAATTTTTTCCGGCTCCTCATACATCTTGCCAGAAAGCAAACTGGCCGACACGATCAGTACCGCACCGATAACTTCTCGCACACCCATCTTCTCACCCGCCAGGAAATACGACGACGCGGCAGCAACCGCCAGCTCAAACATGAACAGTACGATGGATTGGTTGGCTGGCAGGTTGGTCAGGCCGTATTGCGCCGTGAAGCTGGTGGCGCACAGCACCAGCGCGACCAGCAGCACCAGCCCCCACATGGCAGGCGCGATGCTTCGCACCTGCGACGCGAAACCGCCGTGGTACAGCAAGGCGAAAGCGGTCAGCAGCGCCGTGCCGAACCAGACGCTGGACGCTTTGAAGTTCACGCTCAAGTGTTGTATGCGGCGCGCCAGCACATTGGTCAGGGCAAAGCCCATTCCCGCCGAGAGTCCTATCCACTCGGCCCGGTTCTGCGGCAATGGCAAACCCAGGCTCGGTTGCCACAGCATCACCATTGCCCCGCCCAGCGACAGGGCAATAACGGCATAGCCGTAGCGGTCCAGTTTTTCGCCCAGCAACCAGCGCGCCAGAAGCACCGTCCATAATGGCGCGAGATAGAACAGCAGCAGCACGCGCATGACCTCGCCGCCCAGCATCGCCAGCACATAGCCGAGGTTGGTCCAGCCGGCGCACAGGGTTAGCGCCACGCCCCACCACCCCGCCACACGCAGCTCGCGCCAGACATGACCGGATAGCAGCAAGCCCAGTATCAGCGCAATGAAATAGGTCAGGAAGGTTGCCACTTCGCCGGAAACGCCCGCATGATCCAGTGCGCGGTAGGGATACCAGATCAGCCCCCATACTATCGCGGCGCTCAGCAGGCTGCTCACCGCTAAAATTTTTTGTTTTGATGCCACTAGCGCGCCCTTTATAATGCCCGGTCAATCTTGCCGCTGGCCAAACTGAAAATTTGTACTCGATGAATCCAGACCTGAATAAGCTTCAGCCTTACCCGTTCCAGAAACTCGCCGCGCTGTTCAGCGAAGTGACGCCGAATCCGGCCTATCGTGCCATCAGCCTGCACATCGGCGAGCCGAAACATGGCACGCCGCAATTCATCAAGGACGCGCTCACCGCAAACCTCGACGGACTGGCGAATTATCCCACAACCGCTGGCAGCGACGCGTTGCGCGGCGCGATCTCGCAATGGCTGGCGCAACGCTACGGCATCCCCGCGCCGGATGCAAAGACCCAGGTTCTGCCGGTGAACGGCAGCCGCGAGGCGCTGTTCGCCTTCGCCCAGGCGGTGATAGACCGCACGCGCAGCAACCCCGCCGTGGTCTGTCCCAACCCGTTTTACCAGATTTATGAAGGCGCGGCTCTGCTGGCAGGAGCTACGCCGAAATTTCTCAACACGCTGCCGGAAGACAATTACGCGCTGAATTTCGACCAGTTGCCGCAGGACGTGTGGCAGCGCACCCAGCTCATCTATGTATGCTCGCCGGGCAACCCGAACGGCCATGTCATACCGCTGGCCGAATGGAAAGCGCTGTTCGAGATGGCCGACCGCTACGGCTTTGTCATCGCCTCGGATGAATGCTATTCGGAGATTTATTTCGATACGCCGCCCTTAGGGGCGCTGCAAGCCGCGCAGCAGCTGGGGCGAAAAAATTACAGAAATCTGGTGGTGTTCTCCAGCCTGTCGAAGCGTTCCAACGTGCCGGGCATGCGCTCCGGCTTCGTGGCAGGCGATGCGAAAGTGCTGGAGAAATTCACGCTGTATCGCACCTATCACGGCTGTGCCATGAACCCGGCGATCCAGGTCGCCAGTGCCACCGCCTGGCAGGATGAGGCACATGTCGCCGAGAACCGCCGCCTATATGCGGAGAAATTCTCCCGTTTAATCGGAATCCTCAAACCCATGCTGCCGGTCACTCTGCCCGATGCCAGTTTCTACTTGTGGCTGCGCGTGCCTGTGGCCGACACCACATTCGCGCAACACCTGTATCGCGACTATAATGTCAGCGTGCTGCCCGGCAGCTTCCTCGCGCGTGAGGCACATGGCGTCAACCCAGGCATCGGATTCGTACGCATAGCCTTGGTGGCGGAATTAAACGAAACAGTGGAAGCCGCGCAACGCATCGTCGAATTTACCCGCAAACTTGACCCAAAAAATTAACCGAGAAAATCATGGAACAACTGCAACAGATCATCGACCCTGCCTTCGAGCGCCGCGCAGAAATCACCCCGCGCACAGTGGATGCAAAGCTGAAAGAAGCCGTCACCACCGTCATCGAGCATCTCGACCAGGGCAAGTTGCGCGTAGCGGAAAAAATCGACGGCCAGTGGGTCACCCACCAATGGGTCAAAAAGGCCGTGCTGCTGTCGTTCCGCATGGAAGACAATTCCTTCATCAAGGGCGGCTTCACCAATTATTACGACAAGGTGCCCTCCAAATTTGCCGACTACAACTCCAAGGATTTTCGCGACGGTGGCTTCCGCATAGTGCCTCCGGCGGCGGCGCGCAAGGGTTCGTTCATCGCCAAAAACGTGGTGTTGATGCCCTCCTACGTCAACATCGGCGCCTATGTGGATGAAGGCGCCATGGTGGACACCTGGGCCACCGTCGGCTCCTGCGCACAGATCGGCAAGAACGTGCATTTGAGCGGCGGCGTCGGCATCGGCGGTGTGCTGGAACCGGTGCAGGCCAATCCCACCATCATCGAGGACAACTGCTTCATCGGCGCGCGTTCGGAAATCGTCGAGGGTGTGATCGTGGAGGAAGGCGCGGTAATCTCGATGGGTGTGTACATCGGGCAAAGCACAAAGATTTACGACCGCGAAACCGGCGAAGTGCACTATGGCCGCGTCCCGGCAGGCTCGGTGGTGGTCAGCGGCAACCTGCCTTCCAAGGATGGCAGCTACAGTTTGTACTGCGCCGTGATCGTGAAGAAGGTGGATGCAAAAACACGGTCAAAAATTGGCATCAACGAATTGTTGCGTGGCATCTGAAACATCGGGCGTTAGCGCTGTAGCCACGGCAACGAATAATTGATGGGTATCGTACGCTCCACCCATCCTACCAATTAAGGAGGCAATATGATCATTACGCCACTGTTGCAACTGGCCGCCGACAAGCTGGCCTCCGACCTGTTTTTCTCCGTAGGCGCGCCGATCAATATAAAAATCGACGGCGTGGCCATGCCGGTGAACGCACAATTGCTGGATGCTGCGACCGTCAAACGCATCGCTTACGAAATAATGACGCCGGAACAGACCGCCTCTTTCGAAGAGCATATGGAGATGAATTTCTCCTTCCGCAGCAACGGGATCGGCAACTTCCGCGTCAACATTTTCCGCCAGCGCGGCGATATCGCCATCGTCATCCGTTATGTACGCGGCAAAATTCTTGACGTCGAGGAACTGAACCTGCCGCCGGTGCTAAAGGAACTCATTATGGAGAGGCGCGGCCTGGTGCTGGTGGTCGGCGCAACCGGATCGGGCAAATCTTCCACGCTGGCCGCCATGATTGAACACCGTAATATGACTCGTAGCGGCCATATCCTGACCATCGAAGATCCGATCGAATACATTTTCCAGCACAAAAAATCTGTCGTTAATCAGCGCGAAATCGGCACAGACACCCGGTCCTATGAAAACGCACTGGTGAATGCCATGCGCGAGGCACCGGACGTGCTGATGATAGGCGAGATCCGTGACCGCGACACCCTGAAGCATGCGCTCATCTTCGCCCAGACCGGCCACCTGTGCCTGTCCACGCTGCACGCCAACAACAGTTACCATGCGCTGAACCGCATTGTTAACTTCTTTCCTTATGATGCACGCCAGAGCGTGTTATCCGACTTATCCATGTGTTTGCGCGCAGTCATTTCGCAACGCCTCATTCGCAACTCGAATGGAAAACTGGTACCGGCGGTAGAAATCCTGCTCAACACTTCGCTCATCGCCGACCTGATCAAAAATGACGAAATCGAAAAGATCCGTGACGCCATCGGCCAGAGTGTGTCACCCGGCTCGCAAACCTTCGAGCAGGCGCTGTACAAGCTGTTCAAGGGCGGGCAGATCACCAAGGAAGAAGCTTTGCGCAACGCCGATTCCGCCAGCAACCTGTCTTCCCTGCTCGATTATTCGCAAACCACCAAGATAAAGGCGTACGACCCCAACGCTCCGCAAGCGGCAACTTCGTCTGACGCTTCTGCCGCGGATTTCGGCCATATCACGCTGAATATCGAGATCCCCGATGCCGGTCGATGAGGGAATCCCGATACACGATGAAGCAGCCCATGAAAAAAACTTTTAATCTCTGACCCGCATTCTTCATGTCCGACACCCTGCAACTCGCCAAGGAACTCATTGCCCGCCGTTCCATTACGCCGCAGGATGAAGGCTGCCTGGCCCTCATCGGTGCGCGCCTGGAGCTGCTCGGTTTCAAGCTGGAGATGATGCGCTGTGGCAATGTGGACAACCTGTGGGCGCGGCGCGGCAGCAGCAGCCCTGTCGTATGTTTCGCAGGCCACACCGATGTGGTACCGACCGGCCCGCTGGAGCAGTGGCACAGCAACCCATTCACTCCCACCGTACGCGACGGCATGCTGTACGGGCGCGGCGCAGCCGACATGAAAGGTTCGCTGGCCGCCTTCGTCACCTCCATCGAAAAATTTGAGGCCACACATCCCGGCCATGTCGGCTCGATTACGCTGTTGCTGACTTCCGATGAAGAAGGCGTGGCGGTGGACGGCACGGTGCGCGTGGTGGAAGCATTGCAGGCACGCGGCGAAAAACTGGATTACTGTATCGTGGGCGAGCCAACCTCGGTGGCAAAAACCGGCGACACGATCAAGAATGGCCGGCGCGGTTCGCTGTCCGGCACGCTGACCGTGAAAGGCGTGCAAGGCCACATCGCCTACCCGCACCTCACCAAAAACCCCATTCACCTCGCCGCTCCGGCCATCACTGAGCTGGCTGCCACAGTATGGGATCAGGGCAATGAATATTTTCCATCCACCACATGGCAGATATCCAATATCCACGGCGGCACGGGTGCAGCCAACGTGGTTCCGGGCACGATGGAGATCGAATTCAATTTCCGTTTTTCCACCGCCAGCACGGTGGATGATCTGAAGGCAAAAGTGCATGCCATCCTGGATAAACACGGCCTGAATTACGATTTGATCTGGTCGTTGGCCGCCAAGCCCTACCTCACCCCGCGCGGCGATTTGGTGGATGCGGTGAGCGCCGCCATCAAGCAAGTGGCCGACATTGAAACCGAACTCTCCACCAGTGGCGGCACTTCCGACGGGCGCTTCATCGCCGGCATCTGCCCGCAGGTCATCGAGCTCGGCCCACTCAACGCCACCATCCACAAGCTCAATGAATGCGTGGCGGTTGCCGACCTGGATGCGCTATCCGAAATTTATTTCCTCACCCTGAAAAAACTATTGATAGGTTAACCATGAAGACACTGTTACAGCTGATTATTCCGGCTTTTCTGGCCTGGCTCGTGTGGAAAGCATTCCGTACGCCACGGTGTGGGAATACCCGCTCATCAGGGTCATCTGACACTGCCTCCGGTTCTGGCTGCAGCAACAGCTCCCAGAGCGGATGCAATGATCATGGCGGCAGCAGTTGCGATGGGGGCGGAGGTGATGGCGGCGGTGGCGGGGACTGATGGGATCCAATTATTTTTCAGAGGCAAGCGCCACGCTCAAAACGGTGCGCGATTGCCTGCGCTTTGCCGTCAGCCGGTTCAACGAAAGCGAGCTATTTTTCGGGCATGGCAGCACAACGGCTTATGACGAAGCTGCCTACCTCATCCTGCACACCCTGCACCTGCCGCTGGATACGCTGGCTCCTTTCCTCGATGCCACCCTGACGCAATCCGAGTTATATGAAGTTCTGAACATTGTCGAGAGGCGCGTGGAACAAAGAACACCCGCCGCCTATCTGACGCATGAGGCTTGGCTGGGCGATTTCCGCTTCTATGTGGACGAGCGCGTGATCGTGCCGCGCTCCTTCATCGCCGAGCTGCTGCGCGAACGACTCGCGCCGTGGGTGGAAGATGCGGATGCCGTCGAGAGCGTTCTGGATCTGTGCACCGGCAGCGGCTGCCTCGCCGTTCTCGCCGCGCACGCTTTCCCCAATGCCGAAGTCGATGCGGCGGACATTTCCCCGGACGCACTGGAAGTGGCACAGCGGAATATGGCCGATTATGGGCTGCAAGGCCGCGTGCATCTCATCGAGTCCGACCTGTTCGCCAACCTGAAGGGCAGGCAATACGACCTCATCATCAGCAATCCGCCCTACGTCGATGCCGCATCAGTCGCCGCCCTGCCCCAGGAATACCGGCACGAACCGGAACTGGCACTGGGCAGCGGCCATGACGGGTTGGACGCAACGCACTTCATCCTCAAACAAGCAGCCGCACACCTCAACCCGGGCGGCATATTGATCGTGGAGATCGGCCACAACCGCAACGCCCTCGAAGCAGCCTACCCCGACCTGCCATTCATCTGGCTGGATGTGGCGGCGGGCGACGAATATGTATTCCTGCTGCACCGCGAAAATCTCATCTGATGGCCGTTGACCATTACGAAAACTTTCCTGTTGCTTCCATCCTGCTGCCCAAACGTCTGCGGCGACCGGTAGAAATCATCTACCACTTTGCGCGTCAGGCCGACGACTTCGCCGATGAAGGCGACCTCCCCAACGAGGAACGTCTGGTAAAACTGGGTAATTTCCACGCCGAGCTGAATCGCATCGCTGCCAACAACACTCCGCAAACGCCGTTGTTCCATGATGTTGCCGAAGTCGTCGCGCAGTACCAGTTGCCGCTGCAACTGTTCCACGACCTGCTCGACGCATTTTCGCAGGACGTGGTCAAAAAACGCTACGTCAATTTCGATGAAGTGCTGGACTACTGCCGCCGTTCCGCCAACCCGGTGGGGCGCTTATTGCTGCATCTGTACGAAGAAGCCACACCGACCAATTTGGCCTATTCCGACGCCATTTGCACAGCCTGCAAATCATCAATTTCTGGCAGGATGTGAAAAAAGATTATGCCATCGGGCGCATCTACCTGCCGCAGAATGAAATGGCGCGCTTCGGCGTGACTGAACAACATATCGCCGAAGAACGCGTGGATGCGGCTTGGTGTGAACTTATGCAATTTCAGACGCAGCGCGCGCGCGCCATGATGCTGCAAGGCGCACCGTTGGGCAGCATCCTCACCGGGCGCATTGGTCTGGAGATGCGCCTGATCATCGCGGGCGGGTTGCGCATTCTCGACAAACTGGAAAGCGCGCAGTTCGACATGTTCCGCCGCCGCCCGATGTTGCGCCCGTTCGACTGGGTTATCATGCTGGCCAAAAGCGCACCTTATTCTTCTTAAAAATTGAAATGACCCCGGATCAATACTGCCAGGACAAGGCCGTTCAAAGCGGCTCCAGCTTTTACTACAGCTTCCTGTTCCTGCCGCCGGACAAGCGCCGCGCCATCACCGCGCTTTACGCCTTCTGCCGCGAAGTGGATGATGTGGTGGACGAATGCTCGGATGAAAACGTGGCGCGCACCACGCTGGCCTGGTGGCGCACGCAGGTGGCGGCCATCTACGAAGGGACACCGCAGCATCCGGTATGCCAGGCGCTGGTGCCGGTGGTCAGGCAATTCAAC
>CAITJF010000034.1 GCA_903892645.1 uncultured Nitrosomonadales bacterium
GAAACCGTAAATTGAAAACCAATCTTCCCATCACCCAGGTTGAAGCTCCTTTCCCCAAGGGTCGTTACATCGTCTCCCGTACCGACCTCAAGGGCATGATTACTTACGCCAACGACACATTCATAGACATCAGCGGGTTTAGCCGCGACGAACTGATTGGCAAAAACCACAACATTGTGCGCCACCCGGATATGCTCCCCGGTGCATTTGGCTGGCTGTGGGATACCATCAAGGAAGGTCGCCCCTGGCGCGGCATCGTCAAGAACCGATGCAAGAATGGAGACTTCTACTGGGTTGACGCGCTGGCTGTGCCGGTATTCAAGAATAACGAGATTGTCGGCTACATGTCAGTGCGTACTGAGCCGACACGACAGCAGATTGCAGATGCAGAAGCCTTGTATCGACTGCTGAAAGACGGCCAGGCCAGGATTCCAAAGCCTTCTGTCTGGATGCGTACCTCCCTCAAGATGAAGCTTGGCGGCTTTGTGCTTTTGCTTATCGCTACGCAGATTATCGGTCAAGGGGTTGAACTGATAGGGCCGTCACTGGGTATTTCTCCAAGTGCCGTGGCACTAACCCACAATCTGTTCGGAGTGCTAGGGGTTATTGCTGGCATCTGGTTGCTGGTCATCCAGAACAAGATGATGGCCATGATCCATCGCATCATCGGCAGCCTCAACAACATTGCCCAAGGCGATCTGACCGATTCTATTCCTCTTGATCGCGTTGACGAGTTGGGCAGGCTCAACGACTCGCTCGTCACCATGCAGACCCACATCAAATCCATGATGGCTGAAATTGCCGAGGCGGCAGATATGGTTGGCGAAAACGCAGACGTCCTGAATGCGGAAATGAACCAGATGCACAAAGTGATCAACATACAATCCGATGCCGTTAGCAGTATCGCGGCAGCGGTCGAACAATTGGCTGCCTCTGCTGTTGAAATTGCCGACAGTGCGCAACAGGCAACTCAAGCGGTAGAAACATCACACGGCCTGCTAAGCGAAGCCTCGCTGTCCATCGGCGAAAGTCAGAAAGCTTCCCAAAGTGTCGTGGTAACGGTTAATGATGCCAGGCAGGCCATGTCCGACCTGTTCCTGTCTATTTCAGCCATTGATCGGGTTAGCCAAGTCATTCGGGGAATTGCCGATCAAACCAACCTTCTTTCATTGAATGCTGCCATTGAGGCTGCGCGTGCTGGAGAATCAGGCCGAGGTTTCGCAGTCGTAGCGGATGAGGTCAAAAAACTGGCTGAAAACTCCAGCAAGCAAACCACGGAAATATCGGCCAGCGTCCATGAAATCCAGCGCATCACGCAAATTGCCGTGGCCACAATGAAAGCGGCGGGGAGCCAAGTGGCCAGTGCAGACTCTGCCGTGGTTGCCGCGCGTGCAGGGCTCGATGCCGTCTCCCAACACGGGCAAGAGGTGGCGGCCATCTCCAGACACATTGCCGACGGAACACACCAGCAATCGGCAGCCGGTAATGAAATCGCGAGCCACGTGCAAGGTATTGCCAGCGGCATCGACCAAACTTCGACCTCGATTGCCGAAGTGACCGAGAAGACCGTACAGATGAAAGAGACTTCATCACGATTGCAGGAGTTGATTGCCTATTTCCGGTTCATTCGGTGATGGACATGGTATGGACAGAGCAATTGAGTGTCGGGAATGCAACTCTCGACTCCGACAATAAGAAACTGTTTGGGTTATTCGATGAGCTCGACAGATTAACTAAAGCAGAAGAATACTACGCCGTGTTACGAGCGTTTGAGCAGATCAATGCTTGCATGAATCAATGTTTTTTTAATGAGAAGCTGTTTGCGCAGGAGCTTGATATACCTTTCGATTTTCACCATACCGCTCATCAGAATATTCTGGCAGATATTCTGTTCACAAAGCATGACCTGAAAAAGGGTGGCGTGTCGGGCGTATGCAAAATCGTGCAATACGCGCAATTTTTGCGGGATTGGCTGATCAAGCACATCAATGAAGATGGACATTCGATGAAACAAGTGCTGCAAACCCGACCTTACGATTTCAAGGTTGATTGGGCTTGAAGCGGGCCGTTAACAGATTCAACCGACATCGAGAGAGGCACCCGTGCTAAAACATATTCAAACCGATCAACTGCGCCTGGGAATGTATATTCATGAGCTTGGCGGATCATGGATGGATAACCCATTCTGGCGCGGCGCCTTCCTGCTGGACAAGAAACAGGACTTGAAAACCATCCGGTCAACCGGTATCAAAGAGGTATGGATAGACGATTCCAAAGGTCTTGGCATCGAAGGCGGCGAAGATGAAAAAACAATTGCCGCAGAAATTGAAGCCACTCTTGCGGAAGCCGATGTATCCGGCAAACAAATAGAGCGCGCCGATATTGCACAAGAGGCCGCCCGCGCCGCCATGATTTTCTCCAGATCCAAACAGGCCGTCACCTCAATGTTTAATGAGGCGCGCATGGGCAAGGCGCTGAGTGCAGACGACGCGCTACCGATCGTTGAAGAAATTTCCCTGTCAGTAATGCGCAACCCTGATGCGTTGATCAGTCTTGCGCGTTTGAAAAACATGGACGATTACACTTATATGCATTCAATCGCGGTGTGCGCGTTGATGGTGTCTCTGGCGCGTCAATTGGGTCTGGATGAAGCGCAAATTCGCCAGGCCGGTTTGGCCGGTTTGCTGCATGACGTGGGCAAAATGATGATCCCGCTGGAGATACTCAATAAACCCGGCAAGTTGACCGATGCCGAATTCGATGCGGTGAAAAGTCACCCGTCGCAGGGGCACAAAATGTTGCTCAATGGCACCGGGATCAGCGATATCGCGCTGGATGTCTGTCTGCATCACCACGAAAAAGTGGATGGCAGCGGCTATCCGGAACGGCTCACGGCTGAGCACATCAGCTTGTACGCCAAGATGGGTGCGGTATGCGACGTGTACGATGCGATCACCTCAAACCGCCCGTACAAGAGAGGGTGGGAGCCTGCCGAATCGATACGCAAAATGGCGGAATGGAGCAAAGGGCATTTTGATACCACCATCTTTCATGCTTTCATCAAAAGTATCGGCATCTATCCGACCGGCTCGCTGGTCAGGCTGGAGTCCGGCAATCTGGGCGTGATCATCGGGCAAACAAGTGAATCGTTGCTCAAGCCGATATTGAAGGTGTTTTTTTCCATCAAGACCAACGCCAGAATTCCACCGGAATTACTCGACTTATCCCAGCTGGGCTGCAAAGACAAAATCGTCTCTCACGAAGACCCTGCAATGTGGAATATACAAGATATTCAAGAGGTATGGAGCGGCATGGCAACCGTGCAATAGATACAGTTTCCAGCGCGCCAAGGCGGAGGCGGAAATAAGAGCGGCCTCTAGACTGCAATAATAATTTTGCGAGAAAAATGACAGCCAATAATTTCAGTCACGAAATGCATCAGCATCAAGACCCGTTTATTTTTGAGGGCAATAATTCAACTCGTACGTTCGTTTTTTTAATGCATTTTTGCAGTCTGCATTTCATGAATGGAAAATTATAGTAACTAAGGAGGGCATAATATGAAAAAGGTATTGATAGTTGACGATCATTCCGACATACGACGTTTGATTAGTATCACATTGGGCAATAAATTCGAAGTGCTTGAGGCTGGTGACGGAGACAGCGGTCTCAATATAATCCGCAAAATGCAACCCGATGTTGTTGTGCTCGACGTGATGATGCCTGGGAATCTTAATGGTATGGAGGTGTTGGATGCCATCAAGACCGACCCTGGCCTAAAACACATACACGTCATCATGGTCACGGCTCGGGGTCAGGTAGCGGACTATGATGATGGAATGCGGCGCGGCGCAGATGCCTATTTCATCAAGCCGTTCAGCCCGCTGCAAATCACTGCCCTCATAAATAAAATCCTAACCGAGTGAGGTTGCCATGAGCCATGAAACTGATGCACTTGATACAACACTGCCAGCCGGCGGACAAACGGTGCGCCTGCCCGGCAGCGACCACTCCACCGCGCTCCACGACCAGCTCTACCGCTATGCCGAAGACCTGCAACAGATGATCGAACGTAACGACAAGCTGAAAACGCATTGCGAGAAGTTGCTTGAATCAAGCGCTGTGCTCGTGGAAGGCTTGGAGGAAATGAATAAGCTGGTGCTCAATTCGCGCGACATCTACATCGTCACCGATACAACTGGCACCATCATCCAGATCAACCCGGCGGGCGAGGCGTTGGTTCCTTCTCGCCTGCTGCTGAAATGCAAGCTGCAGGACTTGGTGATGCCATCGGATTGCGAAAAGCTTATCGCGCTGCAATCGAAAACCATCGAGAGCGGTGTGTCCACGGTACAGACGTGTGAAATGAGCCTGTGCCGCGAAAATCGCGACGAACCTCCGCTGATTGTTTCTGCTCAAGTATTGGTTGTGCGCAAGGAAGGCAAGGTATGTTTCCTGAGATGGGTGCTGCGCGACATTACGCATCTCCGTGAAATCGAATTTGAAACCCAGATTTCCTCGCTTGTCTTTAAAAGTGCCGCCGAAGGCATGATGATCACTGACATTGAAGGGCAAATTCTGGTTGTGAATCCGGCATTCTGCCGCATCACTGGCTACAGCGCGGAAGAAGCGATCGGAC
>CAITJF010000035.1 GCA_903892645.1 uncultured Nitrosomonadales bacterium
GTTAATTGACTGGGTATTGGATGCTGTCAGCAGACAGAGTGGTGAAGTATTGATTAATGTGAATGGCGAGCACGATGCTTATGTACGCTTTGGCCGGCGCATTATTGCCGATCAGACACCTGATTGGGCAGGGCCGCTAGCCGGATTGCAGTCTGCCATGCATTATGCGCGCCATGATTGGGTTGTGAGTGTTCCATGCGACACCCCGTTTCTGCCGGATGATTTGATTGCCCGGCTATTTACCGCCGTCGGGACGAATGCCACCGAAGCCGCTGTTGCCGTCGCGGAGGGGAGGCGGCAGCCCGCCATCGCCCTGTATCACAAGAAAGTACTGCCCAAGCTGGATGCCTACCTGGCTTCGGGCGGACGTAAGGTGAGAGACTGGCAGGACACGTTGCATCTGAGCGAGGTGGTATTCGATAATGCCATTGCGTTCACCAACATTAATTTGCTGGACGATTTAACGCGGGTCAACCAGATTACACCGGACGACTTCGCCAGGATGGCTTGTGCGACTGGTGCGCCAACAACCGCCAAGGGAAAATAATGACAGAAGCAAGCCTGGCCCTGTTAAAAAGGGATTTTGATACAACCAATGCACTTTACCGGCCATCTTATGTTGGATAAAAAAATACTCGGTTTCGCGGGTTATTCCGGCAGCGGTAAAACAACACTGCTGGAAAAGCTTATTCCATTGCTGACCGCACAAGGCTTGCGCATTGCGGTCATCAAACATGCACACCATAATTTTGACATCGACAAGCCTGGCAAAGACACTTACCGCCATCGCCAGGCCGGCGCGGGCGAAGTAATGATTATCTCGGCGCAACGATGGGCGCTGATGCACGAACTGCGCGATGAAACAGAACCTAACCTGGAAGAACTCTGTGCACGGTTTTCACCCTGCGACCTCATACTGGCAGAAGGATACAAGCACGCCGCCATCCCAAAACTGGAAGTGCATCGCAGCGAAACCGGGCACGAGCGCCTGTATCCATCCGATCCCCGTATCATTGCAGTTGTCACGGATAACAAAGACCCACTCCCGCTGCCCATGCTTAATATTGACGCACCACAGGAGGTGGCGGCATTTATCCTGAATTATTTTTCTTTTGCCCATGAAACCATGGAACAGGAAAATTATGAAAATTGAGCTGGTGTATTTTGGCCGACCGGGGGAGCGCCTGAATATTTCGCGGGAAACTGCGGATATTCCGGAAGGGTTATCCACGCTGGCCGGGTTGCTGGCATGGCTGCGGTCGCGCGGTGAGAAATGGGAACACGAACTGGCGGATAACCGTGTGCGTTGCGCGATCAACCAGGAATTTTCCGGCCTGACAGCCAGCATCAAAGAACATGACGAAATTGCCATCTTCTCACCGATCTCAGGGGGATGAAATGAGCGTGTTGATACAGGAAAACGATTTCGATCTTGCCTCCGAGCTGGCTGCCCTGCGTTCCAGCAGCTCAAAAGTGGGTGCCTTGGTCAGCTTCGTTGGGCTGGTACGCGACTTCAGCAATGATGGAAAAATAGAAAACATTTTTCTCGAACACTATCCCGGCATGACCGAAAAGGCACTGAATAAAATTATCCATGAGGCGACGGCTCGTTGGAACCTGCTTGGTGCGCGTGTCATTCACCGTGTAGGGGCACTCCTGCCAAACGACCAGATCGTGCTTGTGGCAACAGCGGCACTGCACCGCGGCGAAGCATTTGCGGCCTGCGAATTCATCATTGATTACCTGAAGACTGCCGCCCCGTTCTGGAAAAAAGAACAAACCGGACAAGGCGCGCAGTGGCTGGAAACACGCGACTCTGACGTGCAACGCATGGAACATTGGCGCAGCCATACAGCGGGGGAAACGGCATGACAAATGGCATGACCCACTTCGACCGGGAGGGACAGGCGCATATGGTGGATGTCGCCGGCAAGAATGAAACCCGGCGCATCGCCAAGGCTTCCGGTAGCATCAAAATGAGCGCCAGCACGCTTGAGTTGATTGCTTCCGGCACGGCCAGCAAGGGCGATGTGCTGGGTGTGGCGCGCATCGCTGCGATACAGGCGAGCAAGCGTACCGCCGAATTGATTCCCTTATGCCATCCGCTGTATCTCACCCATGTTGCGGTGGAATTCCACCTGGATCGGCAGGGCAGCGCGGTAGATTGCATCGTCACCACGGAAACTCTGGGCCGCACCGGGGTCGAAATGGAGGCCATGACCGCAGTGAGTGTCGCCCTGCTAACTATCTATGATATGTGCAAGGCGGTTGACCGTGGCATGGAAATCACCCGGATACGCTTGCTGGAAAAACAGGGCGGGCGTTCAGGACATTGGCAAGTTGTATAATTTATTACATAGAGGGTATTCTGCAAGCGTATTCGATATCATGCAATAACAGCATGCAAGTTCCGTCTGAATCCGCTAACCAGATTTGTGCCAGAAGTCGACAATCTGCGGCATAATCGTGACGACTTGCTGGTTTACGCAATTGGACTCTGCTCAGTGTGTTTGGAATGGATGAATTAAATATCACTGCATTTATGGCCAATAAATTTGAAGGGATAAACTAATGTCAAAAGATTCGGTAAAACCACTTCTTCCAAATCAAAAGATCGGCCTCGACGCAGATTCGGTCAAGCAGTCTTTGTTAAAGCGTTTAACCTATGCTGTAGGCAAGGACACTATCACTGCCACGGATCGCGACTGGTTTTTTACCGCCGCATATGTGGCGCGCGACCGCCTGATTGACCGCTGGATGCAAACCATGCGGAGCTATTACACCAACGATGCCAAGCGGATATATTACTTCTCCATGGAGTTCCTGATGGGGCGCACGCTGATGAACAGCTTGCTTAATCTGGGCTTTGAGAAGGAATTTCGCAAGGTGTTGGGCGAGCTAGGAATAGATCTGGGAACAGTACGGGAAATGGAGTTCGATGCCGCGCTTGGAAATGGCGGGCTAGGGCGATTGGCGGCTTGTTTTCTGGATTCCATGGCAACGCTTAATCTGCCAGGCTACGGCTATGGTATCCGTTATGAGTACGGCATGTTTGCGCAGCGCATCGAGGATGGCAGGCA